>JAGQOU010000092.1 GCA_020427145.1 Planctomycetales bacterium
CAGCCCCTCCGGTCGCTACGCGTGCGGCGCGGCAGTGCGGCGTAATTACACGCATTGGGGCATTTACGGAAGGGGCTGGTACGCAGCGCACCCGGGCGCTTGGTTTGCAGCGGGATGGGCGGCCGGAGCCGCGTGGGACGCCTGCACCTGGGATTCCGCCGCGGCCTACTGCGGCTACCCCGCCTCGCAACCCATTTACTACGACTACGGCGATAACGTTACCTACCAAGACGGCGACGTGTACGTCAACGGACAGGATGTCGGGACGTCGCAGCAGTACTACGATCAGGCCGCGACGCTAGCCTCAACCGGGGCGGAAGCCGATGCCAGTAGCGAGGGCGATTGGCTCCCGCTGGGCGTGTTTGCCTTGACGAAGCCCGACCGAGACCAATCGGACGACACGATCCAGCTGGCGGTCAACAAACAGGGCGTGATCCGCGGCAACTGCACGGACACGGTGACCAACCATACGCAAACTGTGCAAGGCTCGGTCGATAAGAGCACGCAGCGCGTGGCGTTCACCGTGGGCGACAACCAAGAGACGGTGGTGGAGACGGGTCTCTACAACCTCACCAAGAACGAAGCGCCGGTGCTGATTCACTTTGGCAGCGACCGTACCGAGCAATGGCTGTTCGTGCGGCTCAAGAAGCCGGAATCCGCCGCTGACGAACAATGAACTGCCGGTGGTCAAGACACGGTGACCAACACGCTGCATCGCATGAGGAAATGCGAGAACAGTCCGGTCGCCCCTGTGGTCACCGGATGGATACTGTGAATGAACTCGGAGCATCTGCGGCGGCGACTCCGCCGCGAGCCCGTCCCCGTTTTTCAATAGAGAGTTCCGGCCAGTTTGTCGCGGTCGCGTCGTTCGGCGCTACTCGACCAATGCCGGTTCGCGCGTGACGGTCGTCGACGTGCCGCCGGCGCGGGGGTCGTGTACGGCGTGTAGCTTGCCGTGCTGGTCGATCTCGGCCGCTTGCGTGACGCCGCCGTGGGTGATCACGTCGACCTGGTGACCGTAGGCTTGGAGCTGCTCGATCGCCTCGTCGCCCAAGGCTTCCTCGACGACGACCTGGTCGGGCGACCACTGGTGGTGAAACCGCGGGCCGGCCACGGCGTCGGCGAGCGACTCGCCGTAATCCAATCGCCGGATGATCGCCAGCAGCGCTTGGGTGATGATCTTTGGCCCGCCCGCGGCGCCGACGGTAAGCACCGGCTCGTCCCCTTTCAGCACGATCGTGGGGCTCATGCTGGAGAGCGGCCGCTTGCCGGGCGCCACGGCGTTGTTCTCGGCGCCGATCAGGCCGAACGCGTTGGGCACGCCGGGCTGCGCGGAGAAGTCGTCCATCTCGTTGTTCAGCACGATGCCGGTGCCCGGGACGATCACCTTCGAGCCGAACGTGGTGTTTACGGTGGCGGTGATGGCGACCCAGTTGCCCTCGCTATCGGCGGCAGCGATGTGCGTGGTGTGGCGGCCGAACGTGTCGTACTGGGCGCGGGGCGGCTCGCCGTGGGACGCAACCGCGGTCGAAGCGGTCGGATCGATCTTGGCGGCCAACTCGGCGGCGTATTGGCGATCGATCAACCCCCGCGGCACGGACACGAAGTCGGAGTCCCCCAACCAGTACGCCCGATCGGCGAACGCCAGCTTCATGGCTTCGATGATGATGTGTCGCGCCCGGGCCGGGTCGCGCTCGTGCTCGGCCTGCAGGTCAAAGTGCTCCAGGATGTTGAGCATCTGGGCGACATGCACGCCGCCGGAACTGGGCGGCGGGAAGCCGACGACCGTGAACTCGCGGTACTTGGTGATGATCGGCTCGCGCTGGACGGCCTCGTAGTCGGCAAAGTCGTCGGCGGTGATCAGGCCGCCGTTCTCGGCCATCCAGTTGCCGACCCGCGCGGCGAACTCGCCGTGATAGAACCACTCGCTGCCGTCGGCGGCGATGGCCCGGTACGAGGCGGCCAGATCGGGCTGCCTTAGGATTTCGCCCTCGGCGTACGGCTGGCCGTCGGGCTTCAACAGCGCGGCTCGGCTGCCGGGGAAACGCCGCAGGGTCTTGGCCAACCCTTTAAGATTGCGGGCGTAGGTCGCGGGGACGGGAAACCCGTGCTCGGCGATTTCGGCGGCCGGGGTCACGACGTCGCTCAGCGGGAGCTGGCCATACTTTTGCAGCGCGAGCTCATAGGCGGCGAGGGCGCCAGGAACGCCGCTTGCCAGGGGGCCCGTCTGGCTGAGCTCGGGCACAGCGACCCCGTCGCGGAGGAACATGTCGGCGGTGGCGGCGGCTGGGGCCTTCTCGCGGCCGTCGATGGCGGCCAATTGGCCGTCGGCGCTGCGAATGAGCACAAAGCAGCCGCCCCCCAGCCCCGAGTTGTAGTTGTCGACCACGCCTAGGGTGACGGCTGCGGCCACTGCGGCGTCGACCGCATTGCCGCCGCGTCGAAATGCCGCCGCGCCCGCTTCGGTCGCCAGCGGATGAACCGTGGCAATCGCGCACTGCGGCTCGGCCGCGCGCAGTTCGGCAGCGCCGCCCACAGCGACCAGCGCCGCCACAAGCGCCGCCGCAGGCAGCCCGCGACGCAGCGATCTCTCGCACCATCGGCGCGCTGGTTTGGTAGAATCGAATCTCAAGGCAGGCGACCGCCGCGATTCCGATTGACACGACAGCCCGTACGTTTCGACCATGACAATCCTCGTGCGACGAATCTCGCTGCTTAGTTCTCTGGTGCTGGGACTCCTGGCGTCGCAGCCTCAAGCGGTGCGAGCGGCGGCCGACTCCGATCCTAACGACGACGCGGCTCCATTGGAACTTGTTGTCGCGAATTCGTTCGACGACGGCGGCGGCTACGTGTGGAAGGACAGCACGGGCGCGCCGATGGAGATTCGCCACCAGGGCGCCGTCGTGCTCGCCAAGCAACCCCAGGGAACGTATTGCTCGGGCTTCACGTTTACCGTGGCGATGGAAACCGCACGGCGGCGCGGGCTGCTGGAGGGCAAGTCGTTCGACGAGGTCAAACGCTTTCAAAAAGCATGGTACGGAGCCACCAAGGACGCCGCCGAAACGCAGTGTGCATGGGCGGTGGAAAAGCTGGGAATCGGTCGCCGCATCAAATCGCTCGACGCGGCGAAACCGGGCGATTTTCTGCAGTTGTGGCGGACCAACAAGTCGGGGCATAGCGTGCTGTTGGTCGAGTTGGTTCGCGATGGCGAGCGCATTGTCGGCGTGCATTATCGCAGCTCCCAGGGCTCGACCGACGGCATCGGCGACCGCACCGAGTACTTTGCCGACGTGCCTGACCGTGACGGGAAGCTCGACCGCAAGCGGATCTACGTCGCGCGGCTCAACGCCAAGCCCGCCGCATGATTTGGGCTGCGGCTTGCCAAGGATGACGCATTTGCGCAGCAGTTCCCACCCCATGCGCACAGAGGGCGCCAATTGATTCCGTGGTTGGAAGTCGTGACTACAATGGAAGTTGGGCGTCTTCGCCCGCCTCGCGACTCACCTGCCTTCCGGAACAGTCTGGCAATGCCTCGCCCCTCCCGCTCCCGCCGCGCCGCCACGGCGCGACGCTCTCATTGCTTTGAACCGCTGGAACCGCGGATCGCCCTGGCCGGCGATGTGATTCCCGGGCTGCAAATCGCGGCCCCGGCCGGCGATCTCACCGGCAAGATCGTCTACACCTCGGCCGGGCACGGTTGGCAGTGGAACGACAATTTGGGTCGTTGGGCCACGGATCGCGGCGATTCCCTGGAGATTGTCGAAGACTTCGGCAACCAGGATCAGATGACGTACTTTGCAGATTTCGTATTGCGTGCCGGCGGCACTGTTGTGCCGATGCGCCCCGTTGGGCACCAACTCAACGAGGTGGTGCTCGACAACGACTCGGCCGGCGTGACCTTCGCGGGCGCCTGGAGCAACAGCTCTGCGTCGATTTTCTACGACGAGGATTACGGGGCGACGAC
The DNA here is from genome assembly GCA_020427145.1 of Planctomycetales bacterium. Taxonomy (GTDB): domain Bacteria; phylum Planctomycetota; class Planctomycetia; order Pirellulales; family Lacipirellulaceae. Next base: position 3,965 of record JAGQOU010000092.1, read on the forward strand.
GGACGCGATTCCATACCGCTACTCCTCGATTTCGGCCACCGAAACCGCAATCGCGACCTACACGCCCAACATCCCCGAAGCAGGGTTTTATCCCGTCTACACCTGGGTCCGTGATGGAACGGATCGCACGAACCAGCTGTATCGGATCCATGACAGCGCCGGCGGCGTGACGGAGATTCGCGTCGATCATCGCATGGTCGGCAAGGGGTGGGTGTACCTGGGGACCTACCATTTTGACGAGGGAACGAGCGGATCGGTCGTCATCAGCAACCAATCGACCGACGGCGGCTCGGTCGTCATCGCCGACGCGATTCGCTTTGGCAACGGCATGGGCGACGTGCCAGACGGTCCGAGCGGTCCCGGCAGCGGAGTGATTTCCGGCTACCCGCGCGAGGACGAGAATTCGCTGATGTGGCTGTGGCGGTCGATCGGTCAGGGAACGAATCCGGCATCGGTCATTGGCACCGGCAACGTGTCGGCGCCCTCGCTGATGGCCGAGTACATGAACAGCAACAACAACCCGTTTGGTACGTCGGTGTACATCGGGTTTCACTCGAATGCCGCCGGCGGTCGCGGGGCGGTGGGGTTGTACACCAGCAGCGCCTCGCAAAGAACGCCCCACCAGGAAGACCTCGCGCTGTTTACCGGTCGCCAGATCAACCAAGATATGCAGGCCCTCAACGGGCAGTTCGAACACGACTGGAGCACGCGCACCACTCACACCTACAACGGCATCAATTTCGGCGAGATCAACGAGGGTCCCAACGCCGAAATGGATATGACGATCATCGAGGTCGCGTTCCACGACCAGGCGGAAGACGCCGAGTTGATGCGCGATCCCAAGGTCCGCGAGCAGTTGGCCCGCTCGACCTATGAAGGCGTGCTGGAGTACTTCGACGCCTACGGCGGACTGACGAGCCCGGCGAGTCAGCCGTCGGCGCCCATCGAGGTGCAGGCGACCGCCAATCTCAATGGCGACATTACGGTCGCCTGGGCGCCGGGGGCGGTGGGCGTGCCCGGCGGCGCGGCCAGTGCGTACCGGGTGTACGTCTCACGCGACGGGTACGGCTATCAAGGCTATGTGGAAGTCGCCGCCAATGCGGGCAACTCCTACACCTTCGCCGCCGCCGATCTGGATGAAGAAGCCTATTTCTTCAAGGTCGTCGCTGTGAACGACGGCGGCGAGTCGCCCCGCGGATCCGTCGTGGCCGCTCAGTCCCGGGTAGGCGGCGACCGCATCCTGATCGTCGACGGCTTTGACCGCAACGAACGCTCGCAGAATGAGCGGTATCCATACGCATTCACCGGGGACGGTTTGGTCGACCGCGTTCGCACCCGCTACAACAACAGCTTTGACTACGCCGTGCCGACGGCGTCCGCCGTGACCGCCTCGGGGGCCTACGCCAGCGTCGACACGGTCGCCAACGAATTGGTCGCCGCCGGCGCGGTCAATCTGGCCGATTACGACGCCGTGATCTGGATCCTGGGCGAGGAATCCACCGCCGACGACACGTTCAACGCCGCCGAGCAAACGGCCGTCTCCGCGTACCTCGCAGCCGGCGGCAAGCTGTTCGCTACGGGGTCCGAGATCGGCTGGGACCTCGACCAGCAGAACAACGGCCGATCTTTTTACAACGACTCGCTGCACGCCGACTATGTGTCGGACGACGCCAATTCGTATTCGGTGAGCGGGTTGGGGGGCTCCATCTTCGAGGGGATCGCCGCGACGTTCGACAACGGCCAGGTCGGTTACGACGTGAATTATCCGGACGTGATCGCCCCCGCCGCGGGGGCCACCGCGGCCCTGAATTACGGTACGGGCGGCACGGCCGCCATTCAGTACACGGGCGGCGCGGGCGAACAGGTTGTGCTGTTTGGGTTTCCGTTCGAGTCGATTCTCGACGCGGGGCAGCGCACGGCCATCATGGCTCAGGTGCTCGCCTACTTCAGCCTGGACGTGCAGTTCACAGGCGCCGAGATCATCGTCGACAACGACGCCGGCAGCCCCTCCTATACGGAAACAGGCGCGTGGAGCACCGCGGGCGCCACGGGCTACAACGGGTCGAGCTACCGGTTTGCGACCGTCGGACAGGCCGCGACGGCCACCTGGAATTTCACCGTGCCGGTGGATTCGCCGGGCGAGGTCTTCGTGCAATATCGCACCGGAGGCAATCGGGCGACCAGCGCCGCGTACTCCATCGACACCGGCGCCGGGATCGAGAGCGCGTCCACCAATCAGTCGGTGAACGATCTGACCTGGGTGTCGCTGGGAACGTTCGACTTTCAGGCCGGGGCGCGATCGATCACGCTCGACGCCCAGACCAGCGCCGGCGGGTCGGTGGTCATTGCCGACGCGGTGCGAATCGTCCTGGCGCCGGCGACAAACGAATCGGGCGATTTCGACGGCGACACAATCGTCAACGGCGGCGACTTCCTCGCGTGGCAGCGCGGCTACGGCATCGTTGCGGGGGCCACGGCGGCCGATGGCGACGCCAACGGCGACGGGGTCGTGGACGGCGCGGATCTCAACGTGTGGCAGGGCCAATTCGGGTCGGGCGCGGCAAACGCTGCGACGGCTGTCACCGCGGTCTCGGCTTTCGAGCAAGCGGCGGTTGCCGCCGAGCCAACCTCAGAGCAATCCACGATCTCGACGACCGTGTTCGCGGCTGCGTCTTACCGCATTGACCAACTGTTGCAGCCAGTGGAGATGCCGCGCGCAGGGGGCTATTTCGCTCACCAGCGGGAAGCCGCCGGCATTCGCGGGAGCCAGCAAAACAGAGCCGCACCCGCCGCAGCCACGCCCGAGACTCTCGCAGTGGCGCAACGCCTATTTCAGATGCCCGGGCAGCGGGGGCAACCGGGTAAACGACTGGCGAATCGCGCAACATCAGGGGAATCACCGAATTACGATGCCGTCGATTGTGCATTGACTGAGCTGGGCAAAATGGATTTGCGGCGCCCGGATGACGCGCCGGCAAGCGGCGGGTAACCACATTCGGCGAATGCCGAAACGTGGCACATGGGACGCAAAAACCACGGAAAAACGATGGTTCGGTCCGTGCTTTCCCGCTCCTTGCAGCGCGCGCAAGAATGATGCGCAATTTCGCGTAAACCATGCGCTGGAAATGTTTCGCGATCGGCCGTAGCGTCACTAGTATAGGTGAAGAGACGATTAAGCCGCTGTGCGCGATTATGGCAAGTTGATCAATCAATCGCGTCGAGACTGTGACGCGCTGAAGTTCCCCGGGCGATCCTCCCGCTGGGCGTCAGCGTCACGCTTGCCTCCGCCCGCCTCTCGAACCGCAATTGTACGCCACCACAGGGAAAGTACCGATGCATCTGAGACTCACGTTCCGTGCGATCCTCGCCACGCTGGCCATGTTCGCTGTTGCCGAAGCCCAAGCCCAGATCCTCTACTCGCAAAACTTCGACGCCGACGACACGGCGAATTGGACGGTTAACGACGGGGCGACCGACGAATACGCCGACTTCTTCTTTGATTACAGCACGGTCGGCATCCCCGCGGCGCCCAACTCGGGCGGATCAACACGAGGTATGCGTCTCGCCGCCAATATTTTTGGACCGAACCTCGACGGCATCGGCGCGTTTGGCGGCTTCAGCGTCTCGCCAACCGGTCAGGCCTTCACGGGCGATTACACGTTGAAGTTCGACATGTGGATCAACTACATCGGATTGTACGACGAAACCAACCCTGGAGCGGGCAGCGGCGGCGTCGAGTTTGGCGCTGCTGGCTCGACCACCATTTCATATGGCGGCATCATGTCGTCGGGAAATGTTGCCAATAGTGCTGGCGTTGCCGACGGCATTTTCTTCGCCGCGACGGGTGATGGCGGCTCCGGCGCCGACTACCGGGCCTATTCGTCCGAGCGAGCCGTCAGCTACCAATGGCCGGTGATCACTGATCCCATGGACCCAAATTACAGTGAAGAGGACACGCACGCCGTGTACCTGGCCGATAGCCGGAATCAAACGGCAGCGCTCTACGCTGACAACTTCTTGCCGGCGACCGTTCCTGCCGCCCAAACGGCCGCTGTCATCGACGGCGATCCGCTCGGCGACACGCAGTACGGCATGACGCGAGCTGGGACGCTCGGTTTTGATTGGCACGCCGTCGAGATTGCCAAGGCGGGCGATATCGTCACATGGTCGGTCGACGGCATCGATTTGATTACTGTCGACACTGCCAACTTCACGACCCCCACCGGCGGCGACAACATTCTCTTCGGCGTCGGCGACATCAACGACTCGGTTTCGCTCGATCCCAACTTCGAGCACGTGCAGTTCACGGTCTTTGACAACATCGTAGTCGAGGTCGCATCCGCTGGCGGCGACAACGCTGACTTTAACGGCGATTTGACCGTTGACGGCGCAGACTTCCTAACGTGGCAGCGCAACTATCCCGTGACGGACGGCAGCGGCTCGCTTGCCACTGGCGACGCCAACGGCGATGGGAACATTGACGGCGCCGACTTGGCGGCTTGGCAATCGCAGTTTGGCACGTCGGCCCCGGCAATCAGTTCGGTCCCCGAACCGGCAACGATTGTGCTCGCTGCCTTGGCACTCTGCGGACTCGTTGCGGCAGGTCGCCGGTCGTAGCGAGATTGAGGTCATTGAGATCGGGGCGACGCGCACACCGATAGCGGAAAGTTTTAGACCGTAAACTCTTGCACCCATTGTTTTGCAACCTGTGACTTGAAAGGTCCCGTCTAATGAAACGAAATCTCACGCTTGCAACGAGCGCTGCCGCGCTCGTGGTCGCCCTGGCCGCATCTGGCCAAGCGGCAACGCTCTACAGTCAAAATTTCGATGTCGACGACACCGCCAACTGGACGGTGAACGATTCTGGTTTGTCAGACATCGGCGTTGACTTCTTCTACGATTACTCGGCGATTGGCGTTCCCGCCGCGCCGGGCGGCGCGTCGACGACCGGCTTAAAAATGACCGCCAACAACTCTGGCGGCGTCTTTAGCGGATTTAGCGTCTCGCCGACCGGCCAATCCTTCTCCGGGAACTATCGCGTCGAGTTCGACGTCTGGCAGAACTACGTCGGACCCGTCGGTCCCGGCGGCAGCGGCACCACGCAGCTTTCGATGTTCGGCGTGGGCACGGCCGGCAACGTGCCCGTGTGGGCCGGTGGCAGCACCAGCGAAAACGTCGCGTTCGGCGTCACGTTGGACGGCGGCAGCGCATCGGACTATCGCGCTTACAGTTCGGCTGCTCCCACCAGCTACGTGGGCGGCGATCCGGTCTATCTCGCCCCCAGCACCGCCGGCAATCGCAATGGCAGCGACGCCTACTACAGCGGCTTCGGCGGAGCGTCTGCCCCTGGCGATCAGGTCACGCTGTTCCCGGCACAGACTGGCACGACCGATGCTGGCGAAATCGCCTTTACTTGGGCGCACGGCGCCATCGACATTATCAACAATTTTGCCACGTTCAGCATCGACGGCCTGCCGATTGCCAAAGTCGACCTCAGCACCGTGACCCTGGGCGGCGGCAACATTCTGTTCGGCCACGGCGATACAAATGGTTCGTCGTCGTCCGATCCGAACGACTCGTTGCTGAACGTGACTTTGATCGACAACGTCGTCGTCACTTCGGTCCCCGAACCAGGTTCGGTTAGCCTGAGCGCCATTGCGGCGTTCGGTGCGATTGCAGCCATTCGCCGACGTCGCTCTGCTAGGCGTTAGAGAACTTCAATTGAGCGGAGGCGGTTACAAGCAACTCTGATCCGACGTACTGAGCTTTGTTTCACTCGCAGAAAGGACCGATCTCATGAAGTTTACGCCTCGATTGCTACTGGGGGCCCTGCTGTTGGCAGGCGTCTCCGATAACGCCAAGGCGGCAATTATCGCAGATGATTTTGAAGTTGACTCCTCCGCCAATTACACCGTTGTGGCCAACGGGACCGACGGTGTGGCTACGTTTGGCTGGGATTACATTGCCGCGGGTATCCCACTGGCTCCCAACTCGACAGCCGGCGATACAGGCGGCTTGATGCTGACCGCCAACACCTCGCAGGAAGTCGAGGAGGCTCGCACTGCCTACAACAATACGGCCGTCACCGCTTCGAAGTTTCAACTGTCCGTCGACGTTTGGATGAACGTCAACATCCAATCCAGCGGCACGACGGAATTCGGCCACGTCGGCGTCGCCGGCGATGGCGTGACGGTCAACTCATTATTCAGCCCCATCACCGGCAGCGGCCACTTCGTCGCGTTCACCGGCGAGGGCGGGTCGTCATCTGACTTCCGGCACTCGACGCCGACTACGTTGGCCGTTCCGTCTGGCGATCCGAGCTATCTCAATAGCACGAACACGACTAATGCCACCGGCGACACTTATCAGGCAATCTTTACCAACCCGCCCTACGAATTCGCCGGATCGCCCGGTAACGCATGGGCAACTTTGACGATTACCGCCGTGGCGGGTCAAAAGATCACTTACGCCTTCAACGGAACGCCGATCATTCGCACTGACTTCGACGGGTCGGACGGAAACCTCGTGAGCCTGGGTTTGGGCGATTTGTTCACTTCAATCGCTCCCCCCGGAACGCAGTTTACCGTGTACGACAACTTGACTGTCTCGGCGATTCCGGAGCCGGCCTCTGTCGGCTTGAGCCTCCTTGCTCTGGCAGGATTGGCCGCGGCTCGGCGTCGTCGCTAGAATTGCAGGTGCTCTGCAAATGTCGACTTAGTCATTAACGGCCGGCCCGGCGAAGGTGTTCTTTGCCGGGCCGGCGCTGCTTTTGGGAAAGCGGATAACCGGCGAAAAGCCAAAAATGCGCTATGCTGAGGAACAAGTGCGCCACTGCGCATTGTCCCGATGGGAACTTCGGTCAAGAATAGAGAAAAACAGCGGCCCCGTCGCGAAACGTTGCTGCCGCGGGCCCCTTGCTATCCAGAGCCGTCTCGACGGCGCGCTTGCGACACATTCAAGGAGTGATGATTTGAATCTCGCCACGAACACTCTGCGTCCGTTTCCGCGCCGGCGCGCATTCACTCTGGTAGAACTCTTGGTGGTAATCGCCATTATCGGCGTGTTGGTGGCGTTGCTGCTGCCGGCGATACAGGCAGCCCGTGAAGCGGCTCGCCGTGCGCAATGCCAGAACAATCTTAAGCAAATTGGACTGGCTTGGCTAAACCACGAAGGCACGCACAAGCACATGCCCTCCGGCGGATGGGGTTCACGCTGGACGGGCGATCCGAATCGCGGCTTCGGCAAAGAGCAACCGGGGTCGTGGTGCTACAATATTCTGCCGTTCATCGAACTGCAGAATCTGCGCGACCTTGGAAAAGGCGCGGCGTACGGTAGCGCTGGGTGGCAAAGCGCCATGACCACATTGCACACCACGCCGGTCGAGGGTTTCATCTGCCCTTCTCGGCGGCAAGCGAATATTTATCTCGCCAACATGCCCGCCATGGCAAGTGAGTTTTCCTTTCTCACCGACGTCGGACAGCAGCAGGGCGTCGTGAAAACCGACTACGCGGCCAGTTCCGGCGATAGCTTCCATTCCGCATCGGCAAGCTTCCGTGCGAACGAATCCATTCCTCAGCCGGCGAACTACGCAGCAGCTGAGGGTACCGGTCGCACGCCGTCGCCATTTCCGGCATACGAAGCCAGAATGGACGATCCCGAAAGCCGGTGGTTTCAAACCGGCGTGTCCCACTTCCGTAGCGAGATCGGTCTGCAGAGAATCGAAGACGGAACGAGCAACACCTACATGGTTGGCGAGAAATGGCTCGGCTCCGATCAATACGATGGTGCAGCGTCTTCAGCCGATAAGGGCTTCAATTGGGGCGAGAACCAGTCAGCCTATAATGGCTGGGAATGGGATACGCATCGCGTTGCGTGGAACTCCGCATGGGCAAACTCAACAACCGACGTGGAACTTTCGCAACCCTCACAGGACCAGGCAGGGATCGGGGCCAATCAACCTGAGATTCGCTACGGTAGTGCGCACCCGGGCGCCTTTAACATGGTTTTCTGTGACGGATCCGTTCATTCCGTGCAGTACGACATCGACTATCGCGTGCATGCGGCTCTGGCCAACCGTCTCGATGGAAAGCCCGTCACAATTCCCTAGGTCGATCGCCGCTGCACTTGACCGTGGTTTCGACAACTCAATGCGAAAGCCCTGGCCGCTACACAGGCGACCAGGGCTTTTGTTTGTTCGTTTAGCTCACCGATCTTGCCAACTTCGGCCGCTACTTATACGGATTCTAATTTGAAGTA
>JAGQOU010000093.1 GCA_020427145.1 Planctomycetales bacterium
TGCTTGCGATCCCATTTGGTGAACTCGGGGATGTCGCAATCCAGCGCCACCGCGGTGCGCAGCGCAAGCTGATAAGCCGCGCGGTTCATCACCGGCAACGTCCCCGGCATGCCGATGCACACCGGGCAGGTCTGCGTGTTCGGCTCCGCCCCAAACTGCGTACTGCACCGACAGAACAGCTTGCTGTTGGTGGCCAGCTGCACGTGAACTTCCAGGCCGATGACGGTGGTGTAATCCATGGTTTCTTGCCCGCGAATAGCGCGAATTTTCGCGAAGGGGGTTCTATTTGGGCCGTGAGTGCGCCAAGCGTTTGTATTGAAGCTTCGGGTGCGAACCAAAACTGACCAGGATGGCGAGTTCCAACTTCGTTGCGTTGAGGTAGTTGATGGCTTGCGCGGAATGCACTGGGGCAAGGTCAGCGGCGGTCTTGATTTCGAGAATGATCTTTTCGAAGCAGATAAAGTCAGCCTCGTAGTACTTATCGAGTCGTTGCCCCTTGTAGAACACTGGCAGCTGCACCTTCGCGCGAAAGGGAATTCCCGCTGCGCTGAATTCGTGCATCAAGCATTCTTGGTAGACGGCCTCCAGGAAGCCGCATCCCATCTGATTGTAAACTTCAAAACAGGCTCCCACGATGCGATAGCTCTCGTCGCGATAGAGTAGCTCGCTCATCGATCACAACCCGGGACGCCCTGGTCTCATCAAACTCATGCGAGCCGTTGGCCCATCCGCCAGTATTCGCGACGATTCGCGCCATTCGCGGGCTCAATTCATGGCCGGCCGCCGCTGGTGCCAGTCGGTGGTTTGTTGGTACATGTGGGCGCCGCGCAGCAGGCGGGCTTCTTCCAGCGGCGGGGCGAGCAACTGCAGGCCGATCGGCAAGCCGCCCTGGGAAAAACCGCAGGGGATGCTGATGCCTGGCAAACCCGCCAGATTGGCGCTCACCGTGTACAGGTCGACCAGATACATCGCCAGCGGATCGTCGACCATGGCGCCCAGCTTGAACGCCGGCGCCGCGGTCACCGGCCCGGCGATCAGATCGACCTCTTCAAACGCCTGGTCAAAGTCCTGCCGAATCAAGCGGCGAACCTTCAGCGCCTTGAGATAATACGCGTCGTAGTACCCGGCGCTCAGCGCGTAGGTTCCCAGCATGATCCGCCGCTTCACCTCGGGGCCGAACCCCTCGGCGCGCGACCGGCGATACATGCGAACCAGCGCCGTGTCGAGCTGGGCGAGCCCCGCTTCGTCGCCGGCCTCCGCGAGCGCTTTTCGCTCCGCGGCCAACTCGGCGACCATCGCCGCCTGATCGGTCCGGTAGCCGTAGTGGGCCCCGTCGTAGCGCGCCAGGTTGCTCGACGCTTCGCTGGGGGCGATGACGTAATACGTGGCCACGGCATACTTGCTGTGCGGCAGCGAAATCTCGCGGACGGTCGCCCCCATCGACTCGTACTGCGCGATGGCGGCGCGGACGGCCGATTCGACTTCGCCGTCGAGCCCGGGACCGAAGTGCTCCTTCACGACGCCCAGCCGCAGGCCCTCCAGCGGTTTTTCCAGCGTGGCCGTGTATTGCGGCACAGGCGCTTCGAGCGACGTGGCGTCGCGCGGATCGTGCCCGGCAAGCGTCTCCAACAGCAGCGCCGCATCACGCACGGTGCGGGCCATGGGGCCGACCTGATCCAGACTGCTGGCGAACGCGACCAGTCCGTAGCGACTCACCCGTCCGTAGGTCGGCTTCAAACCGACCACGCCGCACAGCCCGGCCGGTTGGCGAATCGAGCCGCCGGTGTCCGTACCGATGGCCAACGGCGCCATGCCCGCGGCGACGCACGCGGCTGACCCGCCGCTGGAGCCGCCCGGCGTACACGCGACGTCCCAGGGGTTGCGCGTGAGTTGGTACGCCGAGTTTTCGGTCGAGCCGCCCATGGCGAACTCGTCCATATTGAGTCGGCCGATGAGCACGGCGTCGGCTGTCTTGAGATTGGCCACCACGGTGGCGTCGTACGGCGGGCGGAACGTTTCGAGCATTCGCGACGCGCACGTCGTCGTGCCGGCGGAGTCGCACAGCACGTCCTTCACCGCGATCGGCAAGCCCGCCAGCGGGCCCAACTCTTCGCCAGCAGCGCGCTTGCGATCCACTTCGGCCGCCTGCGCGAGTGCGCTCTCCGCGTCGACGCGGAGAAAAGCGCCAATGGCGCCGTCGCGCTGCTCAATCAGCGCCAGATACTCTTGAGTTGCCTCGACCGCGGTCGCGTCGCCCGTTGCGAGCGAGTCCAAAAGTTCGCTGGCGGTCAGTTCGGCGAGAGACATGGGAGCGCGGGCGGGGTGCGAGTGAGGAATGTTGAATGATGAAGGATGAATGCGCCGACAGCAAGGTGCGGCGTTTGTCATTCATGGTTCATCAGACCGCAGTCACTGCGCCCGATTCGCCCCTCGCGGCGGCGAAGAGCCTATTCGCCCAGCACGGCGGGGACAAGATAGCCGCGGTCGTTGCGACGGGGAGCGTTGGCGAGCGCCGCCTCGCGGGGCAGGCTCGGGCGGACCTCGTCGTCCGCAAACACGTTGGCCACTTCCACCGCGTGGGCCATCGGTTCGACCCCGTCGGTGTCGACCTCGGCCAGCTGATCGACGTAGCCGACGATCTGCGTCAACTGCTCGGTCATCACCGCCAACTCGTCATCGGTCAGCTGCAGCCGTGCGAGCAGGGCGACTTTCTCGACGTCTTGGCGAGTGAGAGACATGCGCGTGGAACCGAACGCGTTGCGTCCGATTTAGGACTTGGTCGTGGCGGGCACGACGAACGGCTTGAGCCGCACGACCTTGCGCACGGCGCCCGAACGAATGCACTGCGTGCAGACTCGCATCGACTTGTTGCCTTCGGGGCCGCTCACGTGAACCCGCTGCAGGTTGGGCTTGAATTGACGCCGGGTGATGCCGGTGATCTTGGTACCGACGCCGCCCAGGTACTTCTTCTTACCGCGGATCGTGACCTGATTGCCCATCTGGGGGCCCTTGCCGCAAACTTCGCATTGACGCGCCATGACGACTGTTACCTTCAATGACCGTTGAATCTTGAACTCGCGACAACCTCGTGCCGTCGCGGAAATGTGTTGGTGCGCTAACGCGGCGTGATCGGAGCGCCGGTGGTTCGTCGTATCCTGCCGCAGGCAAACGGCTTAGTATACGGGCGTCGGCGGACCTTGCAACCGCGCTGCGACCCGTTTTGCGGGCGTTTTAAGTCGCAGCCAGCCAGGGCCAGAAGGCTGCGGGCCGCACCGCTGCGGCTCCCGTCAATCGGCGGCGATCAAGGCGATCACTTCCTCGGCAATCGCCCCGTTGGTCGCCACCGAGTTGCCCGTGTGGACGGTCGGTTGCCCCTGCCAGTCGAAGAACCGCCCGCCCGCCTCCTCGATGATCGGCTGCAACGCGGCCGCGTCCCACAGATTCATTTCCGGATCGATCATCACCTCGGCCCGGCCGCAGGCGACCAGCAGGTAGCCGTACGCGTCGCCCCAGGTGCGGGCCAACCGGGTCGCGGCCTCCAGGCGTTGATACACGTCCCGGCGGCCGATTTTGCCGTACGCCTTCACGTCGGTCGTCAGAAATGTCGCGTCGGCCAAGTTCGAAACGGGCGAAACTCGCGCAGCAGCGGGGGCCGCGTCGCCCACCGCCTGCCAGGCCCCGCCACCCCGGGCTGCGTAGACGATTTCCGCTGTCGCCGGGGCGTAAATCACCCCTGCCACGGGCTCATCGCCCCGCATGATCGCCACCAGCGTCGTGTACAGCGGCGCCCCGGTGATGAACGACTTGGTGCCGTCGATCGGGTCGAGAATCCAGCGAAAATCGCTGCTACCGGGTTGCTCGCCGAATTCCTCGCCCAATATGCCGTCGGCCGGAAAATCGGCGGCGATCCGCTGGCGCAGCAATGTCTCGGCGGCTCGATCGGCCACGGTGACCGGACTGCCGTCTCCCTTGCGCTCAACCGCAAGCGAGGTTTTTCGGAAATGCTCCAGCGTGAGGGCCCCGGCGGCCCGCGCCGCGACGATCGCCGCCTCCAACCGGGATTGCACTTGGGGATCGACTGCCATCGGACTAACTCATTGGCTTGGAGGGACTTGCGCGATTCCGTGCGGGCGTCTCGCACGTCCGCACGACGCCCGCGCCCTTGAGTTTAGCGGGTTTGAGAGCCCGTGCCATGACCGTGGGGCGGGCGTCCGGGATTGCGGTCGGCGGGGCAGCCGGTGCGAACTGTCGCCCCGGCGGTCCGGTCGTGCGGATTGCGCCGCAACAGTAAGTTGAGCTGTGGCAACAGGATGGGAAGAGTTTTCCTTGAAGTGCCCCGGGGTGCATTTAGAATGCATGTAGCCGGATGGCTGCGCCAGCAGCGCTCCCGATGCCAGTTCGTTAAGGAGGACGACCCGATGAGACCTTGGATTGCAGTGGCGGCGGTGTTGGCAATGGGTGCGGCAGCCGCATGGCGAGCCGACGCACAGTCCGGCGGAATTTCCGCGGGGCCGGCGGGAATTGCCACGCCAGAACTAATCACGCATTTTTTGCCCGGCGAGGGCCAACCGACTCAACTCACTGTGATCGATCCCGGGCGGCGCGTGCTGGCCGTGTACCACATCGCCCGCGATACGGGCGTGGTGGAGCTGAAGAGCGTCCGCGCTTTCCAATGGGATCTGCAACTCGACGAGCACAACGGCACGAAACCGCTTCCTAAAGAGATTCGCAATCAACTTCAACGGACGTCGCCACAGTAAGGCGTCCGCCGACGGACAGAGCAGGTAAGAGGCAGCAATGGATCAGAAGTTCGTCAGCTTCGAAGACGTCGTAAAGAAGCTTGGCATTTCCAGCGAGCGGCTGACCAAGATGCGCGAGGAGGGGCAGTTGCGCGCCTATCGCGACGGCGCCAGTTGGAAATTCCGCACCGACGAAATCGATCGTCTCGCTGACGAGGGCTTGCCCGACGAAGGCCCGGCGAGTGACATCAGCATCATCGGCGACGACGATCTCATGCCCGCCGCGGAGCTGCCCGATCTCGCGGAAGTGAACGCGGATGAAGACGATCTGAAATTGGCCGACGACGACCTGCTGGAACTCGATGGCAGCGGACTGGAATTGAGCGACAGCGTCGGCGACGAACTTGCCCCAGTGGCTGCCGACGACGAGCCGAGCGAACTCGACTTGTCGCAGGAAGACACAGTCACGGTCGACGGCCCCAGTGGATCGGATTCGATCCTGCTGAGCGAAGAGGAATTGGGCGAATCGGTCGCAACGCCGCCGAGCACGATCATCGGACGCGACGAGTTGGACGTCGATCTGGAACTGGAGCTGGACGACGACGGCAGCGACGTGAAGCTCGCCGAGTCCTCGGGGACCGGCGAATCGCACGTGCTCTCCTCCGACATTGCCGGGTCGGGCGTGCTGAGCGATCTGGAAAAAGAAACCGGCGCCACCGACGCGTTCGCCGACCTGGAAGAGCTCGAAATTGACCTGTCGGCCGAGTCGAGCCGAGTGCTTGCCGAGGAGGACGCCAAAGACCTCGCCGGCAAAGCCGCGGCCGACGCGCCCAGCGACATGGACCTGGGCGACCTGGAACTCGACGACGACGGCACCGACCCCGTGCCCGCCGCCGAGGAAGCGCCAGCCGCGAAGGCGGACGTGGGCGGCTCGGACATCGAACTGGGAATGGACGAAGATTTCGTACTCGCTGAGGCTGGCGGCAGCGACATCACGCTCGACAGCGGCGACAGCGGCATCAACCTGATCAGCCCCGCCGATAGCGGACTGGCGCTCGACGACATTCCGCTGGACGTGGGCGGGTCGGCGATTCTCAGTTCCCTGTCGCTGGACGGCGACGACGACGTCGACATCTCGCTGATGGGTAGCGAGATCGGCGCCGGCGACTCCGCCGAGCCGCTGGCCGAGTTGGAGCCGGAGGACGACTTCAATTTGACGCCCATGGGCAACCTCGGCCTGGAAGACGAGGGCGACAGCAGCTCGCAGGTGATCGCGCTGGACGCCGACATGGAGGGACTCGACGCCGAGGAGGAGGTCCTGGGCGCCGACGCGTTTGCCGAAGTTGACGCCGACGCAGAAATGGGCGGCGACTACGGCGAAGAAGCGGGCATTGCCGTCGGGTCTTACGGCGGCGCCGCGGCCGTGAAACGCGATTCCGACTACAACGTCTGGAGCATCCTGGCACTCGGTTCCGGGGCCATGCTCCTGGCCATCACGGCGATCATGCTCACCGACATGATTCGCAACATTTGGGGCTGGCAGCAGGGGCTGACGCTCAACAGCTGGATTCTCGACGGCCTGCTGGGCATGTTTGGGCTCAATACAAAGTAGCCCCCTGGCGGAGCGGCCCCGGGGCGCCGGCAGATGCGCCCTCTTCCGCGGGCCGGTTCCGGGGTACAATTCGGCAATTGGACTTATTTGCTGAATCTGTGCTCACTCGTATCAGTCGCCGCACCGCCTCGCCGAGGCCATTGCGGTTGCTCGCCCGCCTGATGATGTCACTGTCAAATTCTTCGCGCCGCATTCGTGTGTGGCGTGCGGCTGCGCCCCTCTTGTCGACGACCCTCATCGTGGGACTGTTCGCCGGCTGCAGCGATGAGCCTCGCGTGGAAACATACGAGGTCGCCCGCACCCTGCCGCCGCGCCCCCCGCTGGACGTCCAAGCGGAGCGAGCGCGGCTCGACCACATGTTGGCCGGGATCCTGCTGCAGAGCGACGCCCAGCAAGCCTGGTTCTTCAAACTGGTGGTCCCGGGCGGCAGCGTCGACGAGCTACGCGGCGCGTTCGACGAGTTTCTCAACACGGTGCATTTCGCCGATGGCAAGCTGGAATGGAAAACGCCCGCGGGGTGGACCGAGTTGCCTGGCGACGCCAACCGCTACGCGACGTTGGTGGCGCCCGACGGCGACGACAAACGGGAACTGACGATCACGCAGCTGCCGTATGGCGGCGAGAATGCCGACTTCATCGCCGCCAATGTGAATCGCTGGTTGCGGCAACTGCAGGAGTTGCCGCTCACTGCCGAGCAGATTGCCAAGCTGGGGCGCCGCATCGACAGCCCAGCGGGCGCCGTCACGGCGTTTGAATTGATTGGCGTGATGCCGACTGCGAGCGCCGGCAGCGGCGGCATGCCGGCCGGGCACCCGCCGATCGCAAACCAAGACAAGGCTGCCGCGACCCCTGAGGCGACCCCGCCCGCGGCGTCGGCGCCGCCCGCGGCGTCCGCGCCGCCAGCTGGTTCGGCCGGTTGGCAGTACCAGGCGCCCGAGTCCTGGCAGCCGGGCCGCATGAGTTCCATGCGCAAAGCGGCGTTTGTCGTGGCAGGGGAGGGCGGCCAAGCGGAGATGACCGTCATGGATTTTGCCGGTCAGCCCGGCGCTGGCATGGGCGACGTCCTGATGAATCTCAAACGCTGGGCGGCCGAGGTCGGTCTGGCCGCGCTCAGCGACGATCAGCTAATGGCCCTGGCCGAAGACCGAACCATCGGCGGCGTCGCCGGGACCTATGCCGAATTTCTGGGGCCTGCCGAGGGTGACGCGCCGTTGGCGACGCTCGCGGCGATGCTGCCCCGCGACGGCAAGATTTGGTTCTTCAAGCTCAAGGGCGATCGAGCGACTGTCGAAGCCCAACGCAAAGCGTTCGCTGAGTTTTTGGACTCGGTGAAATTCGATTAACTGGCGGCTCAACGCCTTCATTTTGGCTCCACCACAAACGGGCCGACACGCGGACTCGCGCCGCGACCGCTGACTACGGGACGGGATCAACCACGATGTCCACAGCTGAATTCCCCCTTTCGTCGCGGTCTGCCGCCCAGCGGTCCGCCAGCACGGCCAAGTCCGGCGCGCAGACCGACGTCCTGCACGTCGCGCTCTCGGCGTTGGCCTCGCTCCGGTTGACGGTCGTGCTGTTTGCGTTGTCGGTATTTCTGGTGTTCGCCGGCACGGTCGCCCAGCGGTTCTACGACGTGTGGTTCCCGGTCAACACCATGTTTCGCTCCTGGGGCGCCTGGATCGAACTGCGGTTCTTCATCCCCACGCTCTGGGCCGAACCGTCCCCCGAAATCGGCTTTCCCTTTGTGGGCGGGTGGACGCTCGGCGCCCTGTTGGGCGCGAATCTGCTGGCCGCGCATGCGATACGTTTTAAGGTCACGGCGCGCGGCGCGCGGCTCGTTGCCGGACTGATCGTGCTCGCGGCGGGCCTGGCGGCCACGGTCGCGGTGATTCGCAGCGGGCTGGACGACACGTTGCTCAGCCAGCTTTCGCCGACGTTCGCCAATGGGCTGTGGCACGCATATCGCGCCGCGCTGGGCGGCGGCACGCTGGCGCTGGTCTGGTTGCTGGCGACCACTTGGTTCCATCTCGACCAGACGCATCAGAAGTGGCTGTGGGGATTGGGCGCCGTGTTCGCCGCGGTGCTGACCGTGCTTTCAGTCACACTGTTCGTGAATTACGATTGGCGCCTCGACCCGTCGGGGCTGCGCATTTTGTGGCAGCTGACCAAGGGCCTTGGCGCCACCAGCGTGTTGCTCGTCGGCTGCTGGCTGCTGTTCGCCAAGCGGGCCGGCGTCGTGCTGCTGCACGCCGGCGTGGCGCTGCTGATGGCCAGCGAGTTGCACACGGGACTCACCGCGGTCGAGTCGCAAATGCGGATCAGCGAGGGCGAAACGGTCGCCTACGCCGAGGATATGCAGTCGGCCGAACTCGTGCTGATCGACAAGTCGGACCCTGCCGTCGACCGCGTCGTCCGCATTCCCGAAGAGCTGCTGAAGCGCGCCGCCGTGGCCGAGGGGGATGCGGCGATCATCGACGACGACCAGTTGCCGGTGCTGGTGCGGGTGGCGGAGTTCTTGCCCAACTCGCAAGCGCGGTGGCGTCAACCGGAGGACAAGTCGCCGGCGACCGCAGGGTGGGGCGCCTTGCGCACCGTCGACGCGCTGCCCAGCAGCGTCGGCACCGACACCAAGCAAACGTTTGACATCCCCGCCACCTACGTCGAGTTGCTCGACCGCCAGGGCCGCGACTCGCTGGGGACCTACCTGTTTCAACCGATGCTGCCGCCGCAGGTCGTCGAGACGCCCGCCGGCAAGCGGTACGAAGCCGAATTGCGCTTTCGCCGGATTGAAAAGCCCTACACCGTCACGCTGATCGACTTCAAAAAAGAAGATTACGTCGGCAGCGACACCCCCAAACACTACGAGTCGCTCGTGCGACTGCGGGACCCGACGAACAACGTCGACCTCAAGGCGCCCATCTGGATGAACAACCCGCTGCGGTACGGCGGCGACACGCTGTACCAGTCGGGCTTCGACCAATCGGTCCGCGAGACCACGTTCTTGCAGGTGATGACCAACAGCGGCTGGCTGGTGCCGTACCTGGCGTGCGTGATCGTCGGGCTGGGGATGTTCGCCCACTTCGGCCTCACGCTGACGCGGTTCGTCCGTCGGCGCGACGAGGAAGCCCGTCGCGCGGCCGCGGCGGAGGGCGCGGCGTCGCCGTACTGGACCGACCGGTCGCTCCTGCACGACTGGCGATTGCCGCAGGTGTGGGTCCCCGCGCTGTTGGTGCTGACGATGGGCGGCTGGGTGGCGAGCCGCGCCCGCACGCCCAGCGAGTCGGCCACCGAGTTCCATCTCAACGAGTTCGCCACGCTGCCCACAGCCAACAGCGGTCGCGTGCAGCCGCTCGACACGCTGGCGCGCACCGAGTTGGGGGCCATCTCCGGCAAGGAGACGTACGACGACGGCCGCACCGCCGACGAGACCGAACGCAAACCGGCGATCCAGTGGTTGCTGGAAGTCGCCTCGGGCAGACCGGGCTGGCAAACGCACCCTGTGTTCCGCATGGAAAACCTTGAAGTCCTGCAATCGCTCGACCTCGCGCCGCGCTCGGGCTTTCGCTACAGCCTGGCCGAGTTGTTGAGAAACGCCGAAGAATTCGATCGGCAGGTTGACCTGGCGCGGCAAGCGCGGGCGAAAGTCGACGACGACGGTCAGCTGGAGCTGTTTCAGGCGAAGTTCCTGGAATTGGCCGCCAAGGTGCAGCGCGTGCTGGTGTTGACCGAGGTGTTCGGCGAGCAGCAAGTCACCGGCGAAGATCAAGCGACGCTGTTCGCCAGTCTCGACGAACATCGCGGCAAGATCGCCCGGCTCAACGCCTCGGCCGCCCGGCCGTTGCCTCCCGCCAAGGCCGAGCAGCAGTGGCAAACGATGCTCGAAGCGGATTTCAACGCCCTGCTGAGTCGCTTCATGCAACAGGGACAGGCGGCTCACCCGGGACTTGGCAAGTTGCGGTCCGTGCTCGACGCGTATGCCGCCGACAATGTCGGCCAGTTCAACACGCGATTGGACGAGTATCGCGAGTGGATCGCGGACCAGGCGGCCGCCGAAGCCGACTACGAGCAGCAACTGGTTGCCAAGGGCGACCGCGGGACGCGCAAATTCGTCGAACGCCTTGCCCCTGAACGGCTGCGGTGGGAGGTCGCCTACAATCGCTTGGGATTGTTCAACGTCTGCATGGCGATGTACATCATCGCGTTTCTGCTCGCGGCGGCTGCGTGGCTCGGCTGGGCCGAGGGCTTCAATCGCTCGGCCAACTGGCTGCTGTGGCTCACTTTCGGTCTGCATACCGCGGCGCTGGTCGCGCGCGTGTACATTTCGGGCCGGCCGCCGGTCACGAGCCTGTACTCGTCGGCGGTGTTCATTGGCTGGGCGGCGGTGCTGTTCGCGCTGGTGTTTGAGATGATCTACCGCATGGGCATCGGCAATCTGCTGGCCGCGGCCATTGGCTTCCCGTCGCTGGTCATCGCCAGCAACCTCGCCGAGGGCGACACGTTTGCCGTGATGCAAGCGGTGCTCGACACGCAGTTCTGGCTGGCGACCCACGTGGTGTGCATTACGTTGGGCTACACGGCCACGTTCCTGGCCGGGTTTCTGGGAATGTTCTGGATCGTGCTGGGGCGGCTCACCCACGTGTTCGACGAGCGCCAGCAAAACCAAATCGTGCGGATGATCTACGGCACGCTCTGCTTTGCCATCTTTTTCAGCTTCGTCGGCACCGTGCTGGGCGGGCTGTGGGCCGACGACTCGTGGGGCCGGTTCTGGGGCTGGGACCCCAAGGAGAACGGCGCGCTGATGATCGTCATCTGGAACGCGCTAGTGTTGCACGCCCGCTGGGGCAAGCTGGTCAAGGCGCGCGGCCTGGCCATGCTCGCCGTGTTTGGCAACGTAGTGACCGCCTGGTCGTGGTTCGGCGTGAACCAATTGGGGGTGGGCCTGCACTCCTACGGATTCACCTCGGGGGTCCGCAACGCGCTGTTTGCGTTTGCCGTCAGCCAACTGGTGATCATGGCCGCCGCAGCGTGGACGCCGCGCGAGAATCAGCCGCCGACGTCGTTGCCGGCTTAGAGCACCTAATACGGATTCTAATTTGAAGTAGCG
>JAGQOU010000094.1 GCA_020427145.1 Planctomycetales bacterium
TGGTACAGGCCCACGTTGAACCACACGGGCGAATTGAACGCCCCGTGCTGGTGCAGGCACAGCCAGGCCAGATCGCGGTAGAACCGCTCGCCGTCCTCGGTGCTGGCAAAGTAGCCGTCCTCCAGCCCCCAGTCGGCGATGGTGCGCGCCACGCGATGCACCAACTGCCGCACGCTGTGCTCGCGCTCGGGCGAGCCCACCTCGCCGTAGAAGTACTTGCTGCAGATGACGTTGGTGGCCAACTGCGACCAGAACGACGGCACTTCGCAGTTGGTCTGCTCGAACAGCACCTCGCCGTTCTCGCCCTTAATGGCGGCGCTGCGCGTTTCCCACTCGACGGTCGAGAAAGGGTCGGCCACGCCCTCGGGACAGAAGGCCTGATCGATCTTCACTCGGCCGTGGAATCGCTTGGGGCCGACGGCGTGCCCCGCGGGGGTCGTCTCACGCATAGTCGAAGTCTCGGCGGCAGTCGCCATGACAGAACCTCCTGTTTCTGAAGTCAAAGAGAGGGCATCCTTACCAATGTACACGCGTACACGCGCCACGCAATCACGATCGGCATCGTCGCCGGGTCGCCCGCACAAGATTTTGAGGCCCGCGTATTGAATCCCCGAGAAAGCCGGGGTTGTGAGCAGCCAAAAGCACCAGATATTGTGGTCGATGCCCTATCAAACAACTATATCCGGTAAGTGGCGGGTCGTGATGATACTCACTTCGGACGAAGCGTCAAACCGAGTTTTGTGGTTTTTGTAAGTCGCTAGCACACAATAGGTTGTGGCAAGTGTGAAGTGCTAGCGTGGACGGCGGGAAGGAATTGTTAAGACACTTAAGTCGTTTGACAGTCGCTAGTTGGGGATTCATTAAGCACCCTCGCGCCCGCGCCGTACATCGCGCCCCGCAATGACGCCGCGCATCGCAATCTTGGCCGACTGGAGAGACTCGGCAATATAGAACGATACCAACTGACGCCGATACCCAACTTGCCGCCACTATATCGCCGGCTACTCGGTTCCTGGCGATGGCTGATCGTTTGGTCCGTCCAGATGCGGCTCTATGCCAATCCGCCGGGCGATGATATCGGGCAAGTGACCGCATTCGCGTCGACCTGTGCGCGATTCAGCCCGCCGATTTGGCGCCGTCGGAAAGGCGATTCGCTCGTCATTCAACGCGACCAGTTCACCTCGATGATGTTTGCCAAGATAGCGGCAGCCAGCCCGGCAATATACGCGACGACAATCGGGTTCACGCGCGGGACCGCCCGCGGGCGCGGGTAATCAGGCGTAACTCCAGCGGCCGTCATCCGGTCGTACAGGTCCGGATGCGTGTCACGCCTCTTCCCGATCACGGCTGGGACTTGATTGACTCGATAGATTGTTTCCAGAGCGCGGGCATAGAGCCCATCCTCGCTCTGGTCGTCGTGGGCAATCGCGTCGGCGCGCGTCTCCAGGCGGCGACTCATCGCTTTCATCAGCTTCAAACCGACCAGAATCCACAATCCAATCGCGAGCACTCCCGGAAACCCCCAGTTCTTGTACGCCGCCACTGCAAAGACCATCGGCACGCAAACGAGTCCAAGCACTAACCGGGCGAACTTTGCCCTGCGTGACTCGCTGAGATGGCCCATTTCATGGGCGCACACGGTCGCGACCTCTTCGTCGTTCAACACTTCCAGCAAACGCGTACTGAACAACAGCTCGCCGCGGAATGGCATAGCACACGCATTGGCCAATACGCTGGAGAACTCCCAAGTCGCGCTCACGGAAATCTGCAATCGGGTCGCCGTTTCTGCCACAATCCGCTGCAAGCAATCGGATGGCTTGTTGAGCGCGCCAACCCGAACCAGGATCGGCACCACGCCCCCCAATAGCAGCGGCACGTAGCAGATCAGGAGGCCAGCGACGACTGCCAGCATCATCCAGCCAGCACGCTCAGGCATGATCGCCGCCGCCGCGCCGAACAGACCGCCGATGACTAATCGATACGTCCAAGCGAGGCCCATGCTGCGCGTCCAGTGGCCCAGCGTGAGATCGGGATAAATCTCCTTGGCCAGCGGGTAGTTCCCTGAGATTGCTCCTGCGAGAGCCGCTACCGCGCCGCCAAGGATGCTGACGGGCCCCCAAACTGGCCACCGGACGTACGTCAACACAACGATGGCGGGCGCCAGGAGAGTTGCTACCGAGCTCGCGACGCGCGCAGGCCAAAGCAGGCGGGCGCGCTCCGTCCAATGTGCATCGGCCGCCCGTCGCCAAGGACGAAGCGCCAACCAATTAGTAGCCACAGTCATGGCCGCCGAAACGCCAAGCAGCAGCGCCAGTAAAAAGTACGTCATCATCGATCGAACTCCTTGCGAACAGATTCTAACCGACCGATTCGTACCGATGGTGTACGTTGTGAGGCAAATTGGCCCAAAAATCCTCGCCGAGCGCCAACCTGCCAATCTGGGACAATCACCCCTGTTCGATGGCGGAGCGAACGGCGACGTTTTCTTGCGGCGCCGGCGACGAAACGCGTTGGCCTGTCGGCCGTCGAAATCAGGCGCAGTCTCTCGCTGAGACGACGTCTAACCGGGGTCCGCCGCGGACGACGCCCCGCGTGCCAGCGCAGACGCAGCGCCGGCCGCCTCGTCGGAACACGAGTCACTAGGCCTTCGCGAGAGCGCTACGGGCATTCCTTTAGGCGGCCGACAACTGCGACGAATGAGGGATGCCCAACCTTTCTCTCTTTTCGAGCTCCAGCGATCCGCCGAATTCGTCCAGATCCCTCGCAGGGCCGCCAAAAGCGCTTCGCCGCGAGCCACGAACAACGGCGTCATTTAGCCGCGAATGCCCCGCGGAACTCCCGCTGGCGCACGTCGTCGAACCTCCCGGGACGGCCGGCGTCGCTCGGGCCCGCGGGCTGGCGTTGCATTCCCCGCCGAGCCGTCGCATAGTTGGGCTTTCCGCCACCCCCTTTCCCGCCCCCACTTGCCGGGTTGCCGCCATGGTCGACGTTCTGTTTCACGCGGGCAACGTAATGTACGTGCTCGCATTCCTCGTGCGCGACATGCTCTGGCTGCGAGTGTTGATCGTCGTCGCCCAATCGCTCTTGATGCCCTTCTACTTTTGCGCCGAGAGTGGCGAGCCGTGCTGGCCGCCGCTCGCCTGGGGGTCGCTGACCATCGGCATCAACCTGGTGCAGATCGCCATCCTGCTTCTGCAACGCAATCCCGTCTTCCTGGGCGAGGCCGAGTTGAAGCTCTACCGCAGCAAGTTCCGTACGCTGCGGGTCCGCGACTTCATGAAACTGATGGCGATCGCCAAGTGGCACCGCGAGCCAGAGTCGACGGCCATCCTCCGCCAAGGCGATATCGTGCATGGGCTTTGGCTGTTGACCGAAGGCGCGGCTGTCGTGGAGGTCGACGGGCGGCGCGTTACCGAAATCGGAGCCGGCGAATTCGTGGGCGAGATGGCGCTGCTCACCGGCGAGCCGGCCAGCGCCACGGTGCTCGCGCGGCCGGGCGTCGAGTACGTGGCTTGGGAGGCCAAGGACCTGCGCGGACTGTTTGCGAGTCGCCCGGAGGTGGAAGGAAAGTTCCGCGCCGTGCTCGGCGCCGACCTGGTGCAAAAACTCCGCCGCGTAAGCGAAGCGGCCGCTCACCCGTCGCGAATGATGGACGCCCGCCAACCGCGCGAGTAATGCCCGCCGGCAAAACAGCCTGATCCGGCCCCGGCGGACTGGATTTCTTACTCGATTCTTTTCGCAATTACTGGGGTCGAATTGCGTTTCGAGATGCAAAACTCCGTGCGCCGCGAATTGAGCGCAGGTGCTTCAGCTTCGGCAACTCGACGACCAACCAAATGCGCAACCGTGCCGGGACCGCCGCAGCGTCGAATCGATTGTGGGCGCGCGTGGCCACCGTCTAACGATAGCCCTTACCGGAACGACAAGAATCGCTACGCAAGCGGATCACGGCTTATCGAACGCTCCGCTTCTGGGCGCTGTCCGTTAACCACTCATGGCTATTTTGCACCACTGGCGAAATAACACGCCAAGCCCCATTGTGCCGAACAAGGCCAGCGAGGAGGGCTCGGGCACGGGGGTGAGCGTGTATCCGGAATCGAATGTAATCGGGCCGATAATCGCAGAACCATCCTCAAAAGTCACGTTGTCCAACGTGATCGTATTGAGAGCGGCGATCCCCGCTGATCCATCGAGAAACGAACTTGTATGTGCAAATGCAAACATGTTGAGATTGTATGCATCCAGTTCAGGCGAGTAAGGAACGTAGAATATTTGCTGCCAGCCAAACACGCCGTTGACGAACTCCCCAGATCCAAATTCCTGTTGGACTAACCCAGACGCCGGCCCAGCGTCAGAACCAAATTCTGTTCGGGAATTCAAGTTTGGATCGAAATAGATGTTTGACCTGGCCATGCTGAGAGAGGATGTTCCGGAAATCAACTCATCTGCCGCGTCGCCTGCGCGTGGGAGAAATCCTAAATTATTCGCAAATATGCTTGCCAGCGCCGATACCTCACTGCCTTCAATCGTTGTATAGGAGATATTTGCGACACCGACATGGAATCCCAACTCTGTTCCACCACGCTCTTGATACGCATAAGTTCCGTGAACCGAGAACCGGACCGCGAGATGACCTTGGACAGGAACCCCCTGTGCCAACCTGATGGTGTCGCCCCACTGCGCGACAGCCCAGGAGCTTGACCCAGAGGCGTTTCCACCGCCATCCCAGGTGGAAGCCGAATCCGTTGCCAAGTGCAAACCACGACTCAGCGGGCCTTGTGTAAACACATTTGCCTGGGCGGTTGCACTCGAAGCACTCTCGTCGAAGTAAACGGGGTCGGTCACAGATCGACTTTCAGTGACTTCGGCAAACTGATTTCCGCTTACGGGTCCAGAGTCGTATGAAACGGGAACGAGATTACTTGCCGTGTTGGCGCTGCCAGCAACGGAAACAACCACGCCCGCGCTCGCGATTGTCGTTATCACGCTTGAAGACAAGAGCGTGAACAGCCGTGTTAAGGATACTAACGACTTCATGGCGCCCCCCGCAATTGATGTTGACGAACGGCCGCGATAACCGAGTCGTGGCGATGATTGCCTTG
Source organism: Planctomycetales bacterium (assembly GCA_020427145.1). GTDB lineage: Bacteria > Planctomycetota > Planctomycetia > Pirellulales > Lacipirellulaceae. The sequence continues at coordinate 5,103 of JAGQOU010000094.1, forward strand.
CGTCAAAAAACGACGACTTCGCGACTTCGGTTCGTCGCATCATTCGCCGCTCATCCTGGATCGACGTCGATTGTTTCATTCGTCCCTGACTGTTGACGGGTTGGATCTGTCAGAATCCATGTGGACAACACGCATCCGCAGCAGATCGCAACACCGCGCATGAGCGCGACCTGGTCAGCGCACCGCACTGCGTGCATGTCTTCGATGCGTTGCAATTCGACGCCCGGTACGACTTTCCTGCGGCGCCGATGCACCGGGGCCGCCGGCCGGCAGCCTGACGACTATCTGTGTTGCACGATGCTGCGGCTCACTTTCTCCTGAAATCGAGTCCTGGAAAAATCGATAACTCGTGCGCGCCAGCGCGAGGGCTCGCGCGGACCGACATTCACGCGAAGCAGCACGGCGAGACGTAGCTCGCCGGCTAACACCACACCCAGCAGCCGGCGAGCCACGCCTCGCCGCCGCGCGGTCGACCCGCGCGACATGGCCACGCCTACACACCGGTGCGTCGGCGCGCAGCGAGCAATGTTGCAGCACCTGCGGCAGCCAGCGCCACCGCTGTCGGCTCAGGCACGGGCAACGTGAAGTTAAAGTCGTCGAAGTAATTCTTGCCGCCCGTACCGGCGAACAGTCCGTCTTCGAGCTGCCATCGCAAGACCGTCAGATCTTGCAGAGGAGCGCCGAGGCTCGTGCCGGCCGGCACGATGTTCGTCCACGTGGCCGCCGAGATGTCGTAGTAGTCCAGCGAGAACGTGTCGGCGGTCAGGTCGATCGTCGTTCGCAGGCCGTCCCAGTTGGTTTGATCGGCGACGAAGGGGGTGGCATTCCACGGGTCGGTAGGATTCTTGCGCCACGTGACGGCGTTGTCACGCGCGTAGCCCCACTCGAAGCCGACGTTGCCCAAACTGTCCTTAAACGACAAGGTGAACTTGTCTTTGGAAGGAGCGCCCGACGGATCGGGCGAGTCGCCCGGGTTCGGACAGAAGTAGAACTCAACGTCAACCGGTCCGGCCGTCACGCTCGCCGGGGCGACGCCGTCGAAATCGAACGAATCGATCGAATACTCGTAGGTCATCGGCCCTGTGCCCAACGGCGTGTCGTTGCGGAGAGCCAAGTTTTGCCCATCGCCGGTGCGCCCCGGGAAATGCCCGCCGAGGATGTAGGCGCCGACGCTATTCGCCCCTGTGGAAGGATAGGAACCTGGTCCCGGCGCCAGGTAGTTGTTCCGATCGGCGACCGTCGCGAACCCGCCGCCCACGGGCGTCTGCAACTTCCATAATCCGCTGTCAGCGACAATCTGCATCGCCGCGCCGCCGCCGGCGTTCACGCCGTTTTGTCCCGCGTTGTAGTGCGACACTTCGCCGTACAACGTGCCGTACTGCGGATAGTATCCGTCGTTGGAGGTGAAACTGCCGAGGTACGCGCGGGCTGGCGTCGCGACCCCGAGCACGATCGCCAAAGCAATCAACGCACCGGGGGCGCAAAGGTTTCGTCTCATAAGATCCGGCCTCAAGAGAAGAGAGTGAGCGGCGTCGCAAAGTGGCAAGAAGAGCAGCCTTCACGGCCAACGCGGGCGACGCGACCGCCTGGTCGGTTCGTGCGCAAGACTAAGCCGCCCGATTGCGAACGCAATCAGTATCCCAAAGATGAATACTGCGACGCCTGCTAGCGGCTTGCCACCGCGGGCTTTGCCGCTGGTTCCAAAGCCGCCTCGGCAGAAGCAGCCCGCCGAGTTGGCGACTTGCCGATTGCCGCATCGGGGGATTCGAGCCCGGCGAGCAGGTACGCAATCGCGTCCTCGGCCGTGTAGCTCGTCCGGCCGTCGACCAGCAGCGGCTTCACCGCGTTGACCGCATCGCCGCAGGTCACCAGCGGCGGTTCAACGGAACCGTCGGCGCGCTGTTGCGCCAACCCCACGTTCGACAGCAGCGCGTTGCACAGGCATTGCCGACCCGTGCATTCGTCGGCGTCGCCGCCCTTGCGCACAAAGCCTTCGACGTCCTCGGCGGCGCACCGCCAGCCAAGCATCCCGTCCTCGCGGCGATAGGCCCGCCGCAGGTACCCCAGATCGCAGCGACGGCGACGCTCGCCGTATACGTCCGGATCGGTCAGCGAACCGGGCAGTTGCAGCAGCTTGAACGGGAAGCCCGTGGGCGAGGCGAGCGGATCGGTATAGATCTGCGCCTCGCCGCTTTGCACCAGGTCCAAGGCCTGCCGCCGCAGTTCGGGGCGCAGTCCCGACTCGTCACACAGGGCGAACAACGTGCCGACCTGCACGCCGGCGGCGCCCTCGTCGAGCGCCTGTTGCAATGCCGCGGGAGTCCCCCACCCTCCGGCCAGCCAGAACGGCACGCCCAAGCGGCGCAACGACTCGAGGTCGACCACGTCGCGCGGGCCGTAGACCGGTTCGCCCCGTTCGTTGAACACTGGCTTGCCGCGCGGCGGAGCATTGTGCCCGCCGGCGGTCGGGCCCTCGACGACGAAGCCGTCGACGCGCCCGTTGGATTTTTTCATCAGCACGTCCGCGAGCGTCGCGGACGAAACGATCGCCAAGAACTGCGGCCGATTGAGTTGCGGCGGCTCGGCCTGGACAAACGCGCGGGGATCGAACCGGGTGACGAATAACTCGTCGCGTTCGCGATCCGCCACGTCCAGCGGCAGCTTGGCCGGCTCGCCGTGGGCCAGCCGATCGAGCGCCCCGGGGATCGCGCGGGGAATGCCGGCGCCCATCAGCACGTAGTCGACCCCGGCCAGCAGAGCGCCGTACAGCGAAGGCAGCGTGGGCAGCTGCACCTTCTCCAGGTAGTTCACTCCCACCGCGCCGCCATGCCCCTCTTTGGCCAGCCACACCTCGACAAAGTTGGCCAGAACCGCCAACTCCTGATAATCGCGCGTCTGCTCGGCCCCGGGCAGCGTGATGGCGCGAAACGGCGCATCGGGCGCCTTGCCGCCATCGATGAAGTACCGCTCGCGCACGCGCTGAGCGATGACCGGAAACGGAAACGCATCGAGCGCGCGGCGCAAGTCCCCCTCGGGATCTCCCAGTTGCAGCCGGCGCGCAAAGACCGCGTCGAGCGCCGTGCCAGACACGACTCCCAGTTGCCCGGTGCGTGCCACAGCCCGTGCGAGCTGCCACGACGAAACGGCGACGCCCATGCCGCCTTGAATAATCACCGGAGAGAGCATGCGTGGACTTCCTTGAGCGAGGGATCGAACGGACAGGCGCGCGGCATCGCTGCCGCGAAGATCGCCGCCGCAAAGCCCCCCTCCGCCTGGTGCGCGATGACGCGAGTTTCGCGAGATACTCAAATCTAGCGCTTCGCGACGCGCGAAACTAGTGAGCCTGTTCGCTCGCTGGCAGCACAGTCATTGCGCGGTATCGCACACCTCGCGGCCCGCCATGCCAATGGCGGCTGCCGCTAAGCAACGCGATTCAACGCAAGTGACGTCGGGGGCTGCACTGCGTCAGTGCTTGGGGGACATGGCCGCTCGTCGTTTCCTTCATTCGACGAGATCCACACCGCACAGCACTTCTGATTCCGAACCACGGATGACGCGGATTAACGAGGTTATTCTCGGGCGAGTTGCGCGACTCTCGCCGCCAGCGCCGGCGCCGTGCGCCACGCCGATCACGCACAAGGCGACGCTTCGCGGCGATAGCATGCCAGCGGGATTTCCCGCTCGTCGGAAGGGCACGGCAATTGCCGCGTTTGATCCCTCTGCCGTTGCCACTGCCCGCCTCCCCCGGCTCTCTTTCTATCATGCCGCGCCTGTTGCTTGTGAATCCTGTGAACCAGCGCCGCACCGGTTTTGCGGCCTCGGTCAGTTCGCGATTTCCGCCGCTCAACCTCGGCCTGCTCGCCGCCGCCGCCACGCCCGAGTGGGACATCGAGCTGATCGACGAGAATTTCGAAACCTTCGCCCACCGCGACGCCGATCTGGTCGCGCTCACTGCCTTCACCTCCAGCGTGAACCGCGGCTACGAAATCGCCAGCCACTATCGCCAGCTCGGCGTGCCGGTAGTGATCGGCGGCATCCATGCGTCGATGCGGCCCGAGGAAGCGCAGCAGTTTGCCGACGCCGTGGTCATCGGCGAAGCGGAGAGCGCGTGGCCGCAGGTGCTGGCCGACGCCCGCGCGCGCCGCCTGGCGCCCTTGTACCAGGGCGAACCGCTGGTGCTTAAAAATCGCATCACGGCCCGCCGCGATCTGTTCCACCCAGGCTACATCTTCGGCTCGATTCAAACGTCGCGCGGTTGTCCCATGGATTGCGACTTCTGCTCGGTGACCACGTTCAACGGACGTCGCTATCGCCGCCGCCCCAACGCCGAAGTCCTCGACGAGATGGAGACGATCCCCCAAGAGCTGCTGTTCATCGTCGACGACAACATCATTGGCTACGGCAGCGCCGATCGCGCGCAAACGCTGGAGCTGTTCCGCGGCATGGTCGACCGGGGAATCAAGAAAAAGTGGTTCTGCCAAGCGTCGGTCAACGTGGCCGACGATCCCGAGGTGCTCCAGTGGGCCGCCCGCGCCGGCTGCAAGATGATCTTCCTGGGGATCGAGGCCGAGGACGGCGACGCGCTGACGAACGTCAACAAACGTCTCAACGCCAAACGCGGCAGCGACGCTTACGGCGAGATCTTCCACAGAATCCACGACGCGGGCATCGCTGTGTTGGGCGCCTTCATCTTCGGCATCGACGGCGACACGCCCGAAAAGCTGCTGCGCCGCGCCGAGTACATCGTCAACAGCGACGTCGACGTCGTGCAGATGACCGCCATGACCCCGCTGCCAGGGACGCGGCTGTTCCACCAGCTCCAGGACGAGGGCCGGCTCCGTTACACCGACTTCCCCCGCGACTGGGACCGATACAACCTCACCGAAGTGGTGTTCGACCCCCGCGACATGAGCGCCAGCGAATTCACGCACGCCATGCGAACGTGCCTCGACCGCGTGTACGACCTGAAGGTGCTCAAGGCGAAAGCGAAAAAAACCCTCGCCGCCACCGGCCAATGGGACGCCGCCGAATTCGCCTGGACGAGCAATCTCAGTTATCGCGAGATCGGGATGTCGGAAAGCACGTTCGCGCTGGTGTAGCGCATGGCGCAGCTTTATCGAGAGTCTTGCCCGGTCATTCTCGCGAGTGATTTGCCGAAGGCGGAAGCCCCGCACGGGGCTAGCGTCTTGCTTCCCCTGCTTCCAGGGCTTGTCGGCCCTGGCTACAGCATATCGGCCTTCCAGGCCTGGACATGGCGCCAATGCACCAATCGCCGTGAGCCAAGCGATGGGCAAATTGTCATTGCAGCAAACTCTCGCGCGCCCCGAAGCGTTGACCTTGCCAAGCGATTTCACGATGTGCAGGTCAACGCCGCAACTGGTTCGGGGGAGACGCCTTGCCGCGACGGCGGCCGCGGAGCCAGAACGGTAGCCCAGCGATGAAACCAAGCGTCGCCCCCGCCAACGCCGTCATGAATCCTGCGGCAGTGGCGCCTTGCCCCATCGACGGCATCGGTTTGTAGGCCATCAAGCCCACGACAATCGCAATGATCCAGGGAGCGTGACGATCGGGAAATTTCATCACCGCGATATTCGCCCCGCGAGTTGCTGATTGATCGACGCGCTGGGGTCACGAGTCGAACGCAAGGTCCTTGACCGGCAGCGAGTTGTCTCTGATGAGCAGCCGCCCGGCGAAGCGTCACTTCAGCGAGTGCAGCCCCAACATATTGCCCTCGGTGTCAAAGGCCAGGGCGATGAAGCCATACTGGCCGATGGCCATCTTGGGCTTAAAGATCTTGCCGCCGGCCGCTTCCACGCGCGACGCCTCGACGCCGCAATCGTCGCACTTGAAATAGACGAGCGTGCTGTTGCCGCCGGAGGGCGCGCCCTGCATCTTGACCAGCGCTCCCGTCGAACCGGGCGCCTCCATGTCCATGGGAAACGTCATCATTTCCAGACTCGGGTCGGGCGCTTCAAGTTTCTCCAGCTTGCCGTCCAACATGGTCTCGTAAAACTTGACCGCGCGCGACATGTCTTGCACGTAAATCTCGAACCATCCCACGGGATTGGCGTTCATCGTCGCGTCTCCTTGTCGTTGAGGCGGCCGGCAATCGGCCACAAGTCTTCGGCTATAAGCCTATCGGCGAACTGTGAATTATTGAGGAACCGTTTTTCCGAGCCGGAACTTCGCCAGCCGCTCGAGTTGGTCCGTGTTGATCAAATCAACATCCGCGTCGACAAGCTCGGTCCACACGGCTTCGTTCTCGGGCGTGGCCCAGAACCGCACGACCCGACCGGCGGCATGCGCTTGGGCGACGACGTCGGCCAACTTGCGGCGTTCGGCCGCGGGCATTTCGCCGACGCCGTTCCAGCGAAAGCAGCTCGACCAATTGTCGCTGATCACGGGGATGAGGTGCGGCGGCGCCTCGCTGGCGAGGTCCGTCAGTCGGCCGTCGATGCCCGCGTAGCGCGTGGCGTCCGCCGTGATCGCCTCAACCGGGCGATCGCCGCTGACGACCACCGTGACGGCGCCCGGCCGCACCTTGCCGTCGACAATCTTCGTGAGCATATCGTCGTAGGCCGCGAGCTGCTTCTGCAGCGCGGCGTAGCAGTTCTTGCCGTCGGTTTTGATATCGATGAACAGCCAGAAGCGATCGACGCCACGGTGGACGCGGCCGTCGTTCGCCTTGACCCGCGCGGCAAGCGGAGCCAGGTAGAGGCGCTCCAGCGTGCGGTCAGGCTTCAACTCCCAGGGATCGTGACCGACCAACAACTCGCCGTCGCGGAGGTAGACGTCCGCCTCCACGCTGCCGAACCCGTTGTCGAGCGCATCGAGCAAAGGGCGCTCGTGTCGGTAGTCGTTGTGGGCGTGCCCAACCGGCGCGACAGCGCCCTGCTCGGCGTACGCCGGGCAGGGGATGCCGGCGGCGAACAAGCAGGCAAGAACAATTCGCCTCAAGGGCATTGTGGGGACTCCGTGTGCGGAAAAAATGGGGAGCCGAGCGCACCTCACGGGGCACGATCGTGCCTCTGCTCCGCGGGGCGATAGGGCGGGCAACGACTTAGCCGCACGTTACCCGTAGAGCGCCGACCAAGCCAGCCCCGCCGCAAAGTACGGCAGCAGCCACAGCACAGCCAGCGTCAAAATCAGGAGCCCGCCGCGCCAGCCGCGCGACCAGACGCAATAGCCGGGTACGACAAGCGGCAGAAACGCGTAACAGAAAAAGCCGAAGTCGAAGCACGGCGTGATCGATCGACGGCGGGCGTCTGTCACGACCCAATAGGCCAGCAGCAGCCCCCAGGCAACCGACGTCAAAACTTCGAACATCGGCGACGGCGCGTATCCCGCGGCGATGTACGCGACCAACAACGTCGCCAGCGCGAGCGCAAAGGCGACAAGCGGCGCGAGAGGATGGAACAATACCCTGCGTACTGTCATCGTTGCCCTACGAATAAGGGAAGCTGCGCCCCGCGGCGAAGCCGGCCGGGCCAACTGTCAGTCTATCTGCTGCATGGGCAGATGTCACACCGATCAAGGAATAGATTTTGGACCGACGCGCTGAGAAACTCGCGGCTCTTGCGACTGGGGCGCCGGATCCTCGACGAACCCAATCGCCGCCAGCATCGGCGCGATCTCGGGGTTCGCCATGAAGTGTTTCCACAACAGTCCCGTGCGGTGGTTTTCGATCCCCACGACGATTTGCGCCTGGTTGAGACCCATGTAGACTTCGTCGAACCAGTTTTCGGTTTCGTTGAAGCCGTCGTGGAAGCCGTACGCGCCCCAGATTTTCGGGCCCAGGTCGCGGTAGAAATGTTTCAATGCGGCGGTCGACTCGGCGGGCGTGTAGGGCATCATACCCAGCGCGGCCGACGGGCAAATCGTGCCGTTGTCGTCGCGGGGGATCGACCGCCCGCCGCCGGAGTTAACGCCCGCCGAGCGACCCCAGCAGTCGGCGCCATAGCCCTTGCGACCCCGGGGGTTAGCAATCGCGTAGGCATGGGCGATCAGCGCAATGTTGCGGTTGTTTTGAAAGTAGTTCGCATACTTGTCGCGGCGGCCCCGGGGATCGAAACCCAGGAACGAGAACTGCTCGAAGAACAACTCGCCGCCGTTGCCGGGGCCAACGTCGAGCTTGACGCCGGCGTACGTGCCGCCGTTGGCGTAATGGTCGCCGCGCGTCGTGCGACTCACTTCGCGCCGATACGCCACGTGAAAGTCGCTCTGCCCCGCGTAGCCCGTATGAAACATCTCGGCCGGCACGCCGTGCGTGGGCGAGGCGATCGCCAGCAGGTACACGATCATCGTTTCGTTCCAGCCGATCAGCGGGTGGTTGATGTGCCACGCCGCGTCGGGGGACCAGTGCCAATACAACACCGGGCTGTCGGGGTCCTTGCGATACCAGTCCCACTCGATCTCTTCCCATAACCGCGTGACAGTATCGCGAATTTCGCGCTCGGCCGCCGTGTCGCGGTCAAAATACTGCCGGGCCGCGAGCAGCGCTTGGGCCATGAACGCGGTTTCAACCAAGTCGCCGCCGTTATCATACGGACCGAAGAACGGGTCGACCTTGCCCGTGCGGCCGTCGAAGAAGTGCGGCCAAGCGCCGTGAAACCGGTCGGCCGCTTTCAGAAAGCGCACGATCTTGAGCACCCGCCCGGCGATCTCTTCGCGAGGTTTGAACCCGCGCTCAGCCCCCACGATGAGCGCCATCACGCCAAAGCCGCTGCCCCCAAGGGCCACGCGATCGGGATCGCCGGGCAGGATCTCCAACGCCATGCCGGCGTCGGGGTGAGCAACGTCCCAGTAGTAGCGGAAGCAGCCGCGCTGGACCATGGCGAGCAGTTCCTCGTCGGTCAGTTTGCGCGTGGTCGCGACCACAGGTTCCGATAGCCGCGACTCGTTGCCGGCCACGTCGATGGCGCTCACCTTGTACGCGGCCGTCGTGCCGGAAGGACCGGGGAAGTCAACGGCGCGGGTGAAATGCACGGGGCGAGTCGCGATGGGGACGAACTCGTGGGCCGTTCTCTCCGAGTGCGGCGTGGTCGATGCTCCGGAAGAATCGACCACGGGGTCGAGCCTGCGGTAGAAGCGATAGCTCGTCACGTCGGCGTCGGCGACGGGGTCCCACGCCAAGTCGACGTGGCGGTCGGCGCCCTCGGCCGTCAAACCCTGCGGCATAGCGGGGGGCGTTTCGTCATCAAGCTGCCGACTGTTCACCACGCGGATGTCGTCGATCAGCAACACGTGCGGCTGGCCGTCGTCGAGACCCTGCATGAACTGCAACGTCTCGAGCCGGGCCGGGTCGAACGCGGAGTCCCGCGTGCCGCGGATCACCCCGTGGAATTTCTCAAACGGGATCGCCACGTCGGTCCACTCGCCAGCGGCCAGCGGGCCGTGGAACTTCAACAGCGAAATCGACGGCACGCCCGCACCGGGCGAAATGCAACCCAGCAGCGGCGCCTCGTCCGGGGCGAGCCCCGTGGGCGAATAGCATGACAGCACCAGCGTATCCCCTTCCAGTTCGAACCGCTGGCCATAGCGCGTCGCGGCGTTGATCCGGGCGTGCCAGTCGCCGCCAAAGGCCGAAGTCCAAGCCAGGCGCAGGCAGTTGGGCGGGCTGACGCTGCGATCCACTTCAACGGGCAGTTTGCCGTCGACAGTCTCCAACTCGCTGGGAGCGATCATGTCGGCGGCGCTGTGGTAGTCGCTGCCGTCGGCGGCGCTGTTGGCGAAGAAGACATGCCGCGAATGGGCGTCGGCGGCCCACGTCGGCGCGGCGTGGAGCGCCGCCGCACCGACAAGAAACGCGAACGAAACACACGATTTGAACATGGCCATATGCGGTGGTGCGGAAAAGAGGGGCGCGTGCGAAAAGCATCAGCGGCAGGTGGTGACTCGCCGATATGAAAGCGCTTGCATAACTGGAAACAAAGGACCAGTCAAGCATTTTCTTCAAAGAGATCGACCATCGGACGGCGGCTCACGCGGCGGTCGGGCCAATTTCTGCAACCGCCGGTCATGGCTTGGGAGTGCGAATCGCTCGCGGCGGTCACTCGCCGGTCAGCGCCGTGAAGATGTCGTCGCGTTGCTGCACCGTCATGTTGCCCTCGATCACCATCTCGCTCGTGATCGGGGAGTTCACCTTGGGCGCGTACAGCACGACGCCGTTGACCACGAACGCAAAGCGTTGCCCGATCGCGGCGGCCGTGGCCTTGGACATCTTCGCGGCTCCCGCCGGATTCAACTGCACGCCGAACGCGGGCTGGCCCAAGCTATCGGTCACGCGCGACACCGTGGCCACGTCCGCGGCCGCGATCACTGGCGGCTCGATGAGATACACCGTTGCGCCCGTGTCGAGGAGCTTGGCCGTCGTCGTCATCGCAGTTTTCGCAGGCGACACTTGGTAGACGTTGAGCATCGCCTTGGGCGCGAGCGGCTTGGGCGTGGACTTCGAGTCAAACCAGCAGGAGCAGCAAAGCGCCAACAGCCCCAGCGCCACAAACAAACGTCCCGACGAAGACGCAAAGCGAGCGGACATGGCGAGGGATTCCCGTTCTGCCGTACTTACGCCGCTTGCAGCGCGTTGAGCGCGTCAATCAGCTGCCGCAGCCGGCCGTAGTTGCGGCGATTGAAGTGGAACACCAGTCGCGGCAGGTCGGCCGCTTCCGCGTCGTCGGCTTCTTCCTTCAGCGCTTCGCGCTGCGTGAACGCGCCGTCGGCCAGCACGTCGGCGTACTCGGCGTTGACGGTTGCCAATTGGTCGTCGGTAAGCCGCTGGTTGAGCCGGAACACTAGCTGTTTGCGCACGTAGCGCTGGCTGTGGTACACGCGGTAGAACGTCAGCACCTCGTCAAGCGCCGTGCCCACTCGGTCGGTGATCTTGTACAACGAAAAGTCATGCTCGGCGATCATGTGGCCGCCCAGCAGATGTTTGGCCACGTACGCGTGAAAATCGTGCCAGTACGAGCCGCCCGGTTCGTCCAACAGCACCACGGGCACCATCTCCCGCTTGCCGGTCTGCAGCAGCGTGAGCACCTCCAGCGCTTCGTCCAACGTGCCGAAGCCGCCGGGCAGTGCAATGAAGGCGTCGGCGTTCTCTTCCATGATCGCTTTGCGCTGGCGCATGTTCTCGGTGAAAAGTAGCTCGTCACATTCCTCGTAGGTGACTTCTAACTCGTGTAAGGCATGAGGGATCACCCCAAAGACCCGACCGCCCCCGTCGTGCACCGCCCGCGCCACCTCGCCCATCAGCCCGACGGTGCCCGCGCCGAAAACCAGGCGCCAACCGCGCTCGGCCATCGCTTGGCCCAGTGCCCGCGCCATATCAAAGTAGCTCCGAGCAATTCGATCGCTCGAAGAACAGTAGACGGCCACGCTGAAAGGTCGGATCATGTTAACGCAGAACGCAGAACACAGAACGAAGAATGACAAATCGGGTGATAGGGGGAAGCCTCATAGCTCTGCCCTTTGACCATGCACCATGCACCATGCACCATGCACACATAACGCCAGCACGCCAAAACCCGCTAACTCTCAACTCCCCAAACTTCTAACTCACCAAACTCCCAACGTATCATGTCTGAACCAAGCACAATCCGCGACATCGCAAACTTGCTCCAAGGCTGGCTGAAAGAGGTGGTTCAGCAGGAGTTGGCGCAGCGCGGCGAGGGGCCGCCGGATAAAGAGGAATCGTTCGCGGTGATGCTGACGCCGCAGGATGCCGAGGCCAAGCAGTTGCGGACGCGCCGTTTTCGAGAGGCGCTGGTCGGCATCGAGATCGACCTGCTCGACCAACCCGACCTCAATTACCGTGCGGTGCTAAACGTGGTGACGCATAATATCGGCGCCTCGTTGCAGGCGTTGGGGGTGCTGGAGCCAGCGGAAGGGATCGCCAGCCCCGTCACGTTGGATTTCCGCCGCCATCAGAGCTTCCCTGCGCTGGTCGCCTTGCATCGGTACGTGGCCCTGCCGCGCACCACACGGGCGATGCACCGCATCAACATTGACCAACATTGGCCCGCAGGGGCCACGTTGTTCCTCGCCGAATATCGGCAATGGCAGCCCCGGCTCATTCGCGGCCCTTCCCACGATGAATTCCACTTCGGGCTGTTCGCGTGGAACCTCCGCAACGACCGCGATCTCTGCTTCATGCCAGTCGCCACGGTCCCCCACGCCAAACGGACCGGCAGCAGCGAAATGGCGCTGATTCGGCAGCGGCTCTCGTTGCTGGCCCAGTGGTTGGACAGCGGCCCCAGCAACGATGAGTACATCGCACGGCTCACGCCCCGTGCCTTCACCCATCTGCTGCGAGCGCTCCTGCTCGATTACGAAGCGATCCACACCCACCGTCAGCGGGAGGTCGCCGAGCAGGATCAGTTCGGCGCGATGTTGTGGGAGTTCATGTCGCGGGAGGAGTGAGGGGGAGGAGTGTGTCAGGAAGCGTTGCAGGGCGTACTACTGTTCGCTCGTGCCGAGGCGTTGCGGGTAGAGAATGGAGAATGGAGAATGGA
>JAGQOU010000095.1 GCA_020427145.1 Planctomycetales bacterium
GCGCTCGACGTGTCGGTGCAGGCCCAGGTGCTCAACCTGCTGAAGAAGCTGCAGGAGACGCGCAAGCTCACCTACATCTTCATCAGCCACGACCTCAGCGTGGTGAAATTCATGGCCGACATGATGGCCGTGATGAACGAAGGCAAGATCATCGAGTTCGGCCCCAGCGAATCCATCTACGCGGCCCCGCGGGAGGAATACACCCGCAAGCTGATCAGCGCGACGCCGAACGACGATTTGGAGCACATCAAGAAGCTGGTGAAGCAACGCGAAACGCAAAGGGAAGAGAATAATGCATAGCGCGGGTGCCACATCCACGCCGATTCGTCGGTGTGGGCATGAATTCCGTCTTCGCCTCGCATTGCCACGGCGGCGGACCGCACTGGCAATGGCGCCCGACTCCAGTTCCTTCTGCTCGATTCGCCCGCTGAGCTTCGGTCGAGATTGCACTGCGCTTGCTCTTCTCATTCTCGCCGTGGGGCGGACTGCTTATTGTGCCGATGAAGACGTCGCAACCGACTATGGAAACCTACTCCGAGGGCTTTCCGCACAGCGCGACGAAATCAAGACTGGAATCGTCTCCATTCGCGGCTTTCGAACGTCGAACATCGGGGGAGAAAACGAATTCGCTGGTCCCGTGAACTATGAACTGTGTTTTGACTTCCCCGCTCGCCGCTTTCGATTCGATCGCACAGCGCCGATCTGGAAGAATGGCCGTGATGCAGAGGCCGATCGATTTGTCGCATTTCAGGGCGGCCAATTTGTCCGCACGCCAGAGCATGTTCTGACGAGGCAATTGGGGAGTGATCGGGTAAGTGTTTTGCCTCCCGCCTCAAAAGCGCCAATCTGGTGCAAGCCGCTCGACATTCGTGCATTGGGACTTTATCTCAACTACGAGACCGAGGCGTCGTCCGATCTTCCTGCCATGCTGAAAATCTATGCGACGATTGAGCCTCAATCCATCAAAGAGGTCGAGGCGGGAGTATTTGAGGTCACCAGCCTGGTGGGTGCTTCGCAGCGGACGATGTGGATTGATTCAAAAAGGGGGTTTTGGCCAACGAAGCTCATCGTCAGGCGGCGGATAAAGAACCAGGACGGGCAACTTGATTGGTCGACCCCGTCGATCGAGCAGGTGTTGGAACCGCGGCGCTTCGACGGTGTGTGGGCGCCAGCATCATATCGATTGAAGAATCAGATGACCGAAGAAACACTGAAGTTTGAGTGGGAAGGAGTGAACCGCGAAATTGATCCGGGCGCCTTTGAAGTGAGTGGTTTGGATTTGCGAGGAGCGAAATCCGTGGTCGATTCGACGGATGGAGAACCGGTGATCATCGAAATCGATTCCAAGTTGCCACCGAAGAAATGACTCACTTGCACCGACGGGGTGGCGCAGTCGCGCATGTCGTCAATCGTGGACTCCACGCCTCGCGCTGCTGTGCTGCACGGAAGGCTCCCCTGCCGACCAGCGCTACCCAGGAGCCGTGTCCCCGCTTCTCGCTTTGCGTCGCCATGTGCTAGAATCCCAACCATGAATCTCACCCAATTCCGCCAAGCCCTGTCCGATCATCCCGCTTGCGGCATGCGCTTTGCGATCGACGATCAAACGGCCATTGCCGATCACTTTCACGTGACCGAGGTCGGCCGCGTCGAGAAGCGATTTGTCGATTGCGGCGGGCAGCCGCGTACGACCGTGGCGTGCGTGCTGCAGACGTTGGTCGCTCACGACACCGACCATCGGCTCACCACCGACAAGCTGGCCGGGATCATGCGGTTGGTCGAGCAACTGGATCTGCCCGGCGACGCGCCGGTGGAGGTCGAGCATCAGGAGCGGTCGGTGAGCATCGACGCGGTCGCGAGCGCACAGCTCATCGACGGCGTGCTCACGTTTCGCCTCGCCCCCAAACAGACCGCCTGCCTGGCCGAGGACGCCTGCGGCCTTGGCCCGGCGACCCGCGGCCTGACAGTGCTCGGCGGCGGCTGCGGCGACACGGGGTGTTGCTAAACGTTTGCACCGACTGCCGTTCACGCAGTTGTGTCATGGGCGTTGCGCTTCGCTTCACGCCCCTGACAGCGCGATTCTAAGAATCTGACCTCACGCCGCCACTCTTTGCCCCGGCAGCAGCGGCGGCATCGGGCAGTCGAGCATGTCGCAGATGCCGCGCAGCAGTTCTGCCTCGGCGACAGTCACTTCGTTGTCGGCGCAGATCGTGGCGGCGCAGGCGTCGACCAGCCCGCGGCGTTGTTTGGGGGCGACTTGGGCCAGCTTCTCCAGCGACTTGCGCAGCGGGTCCAGGCCGCACGATTCGGCGGGTAGCAGCGCGACTTTCACGCCGCGCAGTTTCGCGGCCCCCCGATCGACCGCGGCGGCGGCCTCCTCGCGCCGGTTGTCGGCGTACGCCAGCGTGGACAGCAGCACCGAACACTCCACTTCCAGCCGCTGCAGGCCGTAGTACGCCACGCGGGGGGCGGCCGTCTTTTCGAACTGCGGCCGTAGGTTGCGGGTCAGCACGCGGTAAAGCATCCACTCGAACAGGCCCAGCCGGTTGTCGGCGCGGACCAGCTCGCGGAAGCATGTGTTGAACGTGCGGTACTGCGGCGGCGACATCGCCCGCAGCGCCGGCAGCGACATGTCGACCAACGGCAGCCGCACGCGCACGTCCAACAGATCGAGATAGGGCAAGAGCTTCAGCGTGAGCTCATACACGTCCTGGGCGGCGGTCTTGGCGAGCATGGCCAGCTGCTTCTCGCGCACGGCGGGGTCGGCGTCGATGAGCAGGCCGTACAGCACCGCGCGAGCGCCGTACGATTCGTGGGCGTTGTCGCGCACCACGGTAGGAATCGCCTCGATCAGCCGGGCGGCGTACTCGCGATGCGCTTCGACGGGTTCGCCCACCTGGTCGGCGGCGCGGCTCACCACGCCGAGCGGCACGTCGGGCCCGTCGCCAGCGAGGCCCGCCAGCCCGGCGACGCCCGCGGCCGAGAACTCCGCAATCCCCGCGGGCTGCTGCGGCATCTTGGGGAACTTGCCGTCCCAATTCGGTTCCAGCGCCAGGATGCGCTTTTCCAACGGCGGATGCGTGGCGGTCAACCCGGTGAATCCTTCCCACACGCCCTGCGAGAAGAACATGTGGCTCGCCTCGGCGGCCTTGGGGGCGGTGAGTCGGGAGCCCGAGATGAAGGCGCCAATCTTCTTGAGCGCCCCGGACAGCCCGCCGGGATTGCGGGTGAACTGCACGGCCGAGGCGTCGGCGAGGTACTCGCGCTGCCGGCTGACCGCGGCCTTGATGAGGTTGCCCATCAGCGTGCCGATGTACCCCAGCACGAACATCGCCAGCCCGATCATAACGATCGCGGCGCCGTTGCTGTTCTTGCTGGAACTGCTGCGGCTGCCTGTACCGCCCACGCGCAGCAAGATGCGGCCGATGAGTCCCAACAGCAGCAGCCCGTGCAGGATGCCGATGAGCCGAACGTTCAGCCGCATGTCGCCGTTGAGGATGTGACTGAACTCGTGGGCGACGACGCCCTGTAGTTCCTCGCGGGTGAGTTGCTCGGCCGTGCCGCGGGTCACCGCCACGACCGCGTCGCTGGAGGAGTACCCGGCGGCGAAGGCGTTGATGCCCCGTTCTTTATCGAGCAGGTACACGGGCGGCACCGGCACGCCGGAGGCGAGGGCCATTTCCTCGACCACGTTCAGCAGGCGTTGTTCGACCAGGTTGGTCGCGTTGGGGTAGACGCGTTTGCCGCCCAGTTCCTCGGCCACCACCGACCCGCCGCCGGCAAGTTGGGCGATCTTGTAGGTCGTGCCCCCGCCGATCAGCAGCAGCGTGGCTCCCCCCGCCGCGAGAATGGCCAGGAGATCGTCGTGCGACACGTCGTAAAAGGCGTCCGGGGCGTCAAGAATCTGCCCGGACTTGGCGGCGCGATAGCTCTGCAATCCGCCGGTGACGACCCAGGCGACGGCCATCGTCCCGGCGACCACGGCCAGCACCCCCAGGGCGAACATGCCGATCAGCCACGACGTGCTCCGCCTCGCGGCGTCCTGGCGTTCGTAGAAATCAGTGGCCATGGGCGCTGCGTGTGGCGCGGGCTTGGCATTGGTGGAGAATCACTCGTTGTTCAACGGGGGAAGGCGGAAGGGGGAAGGGGGCAAGCGGCGCCAGCCTTCCCCCTTCCGCCCTCCGACTTCCCCCTTCGCCTAGAACGACACCTTCGGCGCTTCGCTGATTTGCGCCCGGTCGAACTCCAACAGTTCGGCGTCCTGGGGGTGGCCGAACATGCCGGCGAAAATCACGGGCGGGAACGATTGGCGGTACGTGTTGTAGGCGGTGACCGCGTCGTTGTAGGCCTGGCGGGCGAACGAGACTTTGTTTTCGGTGGCGGTCAGCTCCTCGGTGAGCTGGGCCATGTTTTGGTTGGCTTTGAGGTCGGGGTACGCCTCGGACAGGGCGAACAACCGGCCCAGCACGCCGGACAGACCCTGTTCGGACGCCGCCAGGGCCTTCATCGCCGCCGGGTCGCCGGGGTTGGCCGCCGCCCCCTGCATGGCGCCGACCGCCTGATTGCGGGCAGTGATCACCGCTTCGAGCGTCTCGCGCTCGTGCTTCATGTAGCCCTTGACGGTTTCGACCAGGTTGGGGATCAGGTCGTACCGGCGCTTGAGCTGCACCTCGATTTGCGAAAACGCGTTCTCTAGGCGATTGCGCAGCACGACCAGCCGGTTGTAAATCCCGGCGCCGAAGATCACAAACAGCAGCACCGCCACGCCAATGACGATGAGGACGATCCAAATAGTCGGCAGCGCCGCAAGCAGTGGCATTTCGAGCGTCACGATGGATTCCTCGATCGGTTAGCGGATAGGGCGGACATTCTCCCCGACCGGTGAGGAAGGGGGGATTTCCCGGTCGCGTAAGCTATTCGCTCAAGCCTCGGGATCCTTGGTCCGTTCGATATATTCTCCGGTACGAGTGTCGACTCGCAGCCAGTCGTCCTGGTTGATGAACGCGGGGGCGAGGATTTCGGCCCCGGTTTCCAGCGTGACCGGCTTGGTGACGTTGGTGGCCGTGTTGCCCTTGGCGCCCGGCTCGCAGTAGGTCACCTTCAGCACCACGTGGTTGGGCGCGGCAACCGCGATGGGCAGGTTGTTGTACACCATCAACTGGCAGTCCATGTTCTCTTTGAGGAACCGGGCGCAGTCGCCCACCTGCTCCTCGGTCAGTTCGTACTGCTCGTAGTCGTTGTTGTTCATGAACACGAAGTTCTCGCCCGCCCGGTACAGGTACTGGGCAGTGAACTCCGACACGTCGGCGCTTTCCAGGGTTTGGCCGGCGCGGTAGGTGCGGTCGACCATGGTGCCCCGCAGCAGGTTGCGCAGCTTGCACTCGTACAACGCGGTGCCTTTGCCTGGCTTGCGGAAGTTCATCTCCACCATTTGGTAGGGAACCCCGTCGATCTGAATCTTCAGGCCCTTTTTGAATTCGTTGGTGCTGTAGGTGCCCACGTCGCTGGTTCCTAAATAGAATCGGTCGCTTGGAAATCTGCCCGCGGCAGGGTCCAATGGAACGGACCGCCAAATCGCGCGGCAGGGAACTGACAATAGCTAATTGGTCGCAACCGCCGGCCGGCAGGGCGATAATTGCAGAGATGAGCATTCTAACGCCCCTGGCCGACCTTGTCCGCGCCCGTCCGTGGCGGGCTCATGTACGCCCCGGGTGGCTGGGAACGCAGCGCCGCGGAGCCCCCCGAAGCAAGATCCAGGAGTCTTTCGCCGGTCGTTTCCAGCCCCCCGGGGCCAGCTCCTGGCAGGCGGAGTTGAAGGCCGCGGTGCGCGATGCGGGCGAGTTGTGCCAGCGTCTGCATTTGCCGCCCCAACTGGTCGCCGGCTCGGCCGCTGCGGCTGGCGAGTTTCCCGTGTTCGTTCCCCCGGCGTATTTGGCCCGAATCGTCCCCGGCGACCCGACCGACCCGCTGCTGCGGCAGGTGCTGCCGGTGGCCGCCGAGAGCCTCCCCGCCGCCGGGTTCACCGCCGACCCCGTGGCCGACGCCGCCGCCCGCGACCAGCCGGGACTGCTGCGAAAGTACGCCGGCCGGGCCCTGTTGGTCACCACCGGCGCCTGCGCCGTCCACTGCCGGTACTGCTTCCGGCACCACTACCCCTACGAAGAAACACCGCACGCCGACGCCGCGTGGGAACCGGCGCTTGCGGCCATTGCCGCCGATCCGACGCTGCACGAGGTGATCCTCAGCGGCGGCGACCCGCTGATGTTGGTCGACGACCGGCTGGCCCGGCTGGCCGACCGGATCGCGGCCATCCCGCACGTCGCCCGCCTGCGCGTCCATACGCGGCTGCCGATCATGATCCCCGGGCGGGTCACCGACGAACTGCTGACGTGGCTGGCCGGCGGTCGGCTGGCGCCGGTGATGGTGATCCACGCCAATCATGCGCGGGAAATTGACGAGGAGGTGGCGGCGGCGCTCGATCGACTTTGCCGCGCCGGCGTCTTATTGTTGAATCAGGCCGTGCTGCTCGCCGGCGTGAACGACTCGGCCGACGCGCTGTGTGCCCTGAGTGAGCGGCTCGTTGCGGTGGGCGTCACTCCGTATTATTTGCACCAACTCGACCGCGTGGCGGGCGCTGCACACTTTGAGGTGGCCGAAGACCGCGGCCGTGCGATCGTCGCCGAGATGCAGCGCCGGCTACCGGGGTACATGGTCCCCAAGTACGTCCGCGAGGTTGCGGGCGAAGCGAGCAAGATGCCAATTTAGAATCGCTCTAGCTCCCTCCCCGGTCAGGGGAGGGGACCGAACAGTGAGATCGCCAAACGCCGTCATGAGCCAATCCGCCACCATCTTTGACCTCGCCGGCGTCGAAGCCTTGCGGCGACAGTGGCGGCTTGATCCGCAGGTGGTGCGGCAGGTGCGCACGACGCTGCTGAAGCGCGGGCGCAGCGACGCCGATGCGCTCGCCGTCGTGCCAGAGGCGCTGCGTAGCGAGTTCGCCGAGCGCGTCGGTCTGCACGCGCTCGCTCTCGACCGGCGTTGCGACTCGCAACTCGACGGCGCCACCAAGCTGCTGTTTCGCACGACCGCGGGCATGCTCATCGAGTCGGTCGTGCTGCGGATCGCCACGGGCCGCACCACCTTGTGCGTGTCGAGCCAGGTGGGCTGCGCCGCGGCGTGCGAATTCTGCGCCACTGGCAAAATGGGCATCGCCCAGAACCTCTCCGCCGCGGAGATTCTCGATCAACTCGTGCAGGCCAAACAGCTGCTCGCCCCCGAGGGCCGCACGATTCGCAACCTCGTGTTCATGGGCATGGGCGAGCCGTTTCACAACGAAGGCAATTTGCACGAAGCGCTTGCCGCGCTTGCCGCCCCCGAGCTGTTTCACCACCCGGCGAGTCGGGTGTTGGTTTCCACCGTGGGGCTGCCCGAGGCGATGCTCCGCTGCGCGCGGCGGTTTCCCGGCGTCAATCTCGCGCTCAGTCTGCACAGCGTTCGGCAAGAGACGCGCGAAGAGATCATCCCACTGGCCAAGAAATACTCGCTGGACGAATTGCAGCGCACCATTCGCGAGGTGAACCGCATTCAAGCCGCCGATCGCACCAGCGGTCCGACAGTGATGCTGGAATATCTCATGCTGGCGGGGCTCAACGACTCGCTCGACGAGGCGCGCGAGTTGGCGGCCTGGTGCGCCGGGCTCAACGTGCATGTGAACCTCATCCCCTTCAACCCGATCGACGACGCGCCGCACCTGACCCGTACGCCGCAAGCCGAGCGCGAGGCGTTTGCCGCGGTACTGAAAGACGCGGGCCTGCCAACCACGATCCGCTACAGCCTGGGCGCCGACGTCGCTGCGGCGTGCGGGCAATTGGTCCGACGCGAGAATCGCGCCCGGGCCATCGAGCAACACGCCGCTGCCAGCGAACCCTAACCCCGCACGCGTCCCTTTGAGCGAGCGCATATGAACCACTCTGTTGTCGGGGCGATCGCCGCGATTGCACTCTTCTTTGCCATGCTCGCGTCCGCGGTCGCGGGGCATCGTTACGGGATCCGATTGTTTCGCCGCGACGGCGACGCCGCGGCCGGGACAGGAACCGTCGACGCGGCGATTCTCAGCTTGTTGGGCTTGCTCATCGCCTTCACGTTCTCAGGGGCCTATAAGCGGTACGAGTCCCGTCGTGGATTGGTCGTGCAAGAGGCCAACAACATCGGCACGGCTTACTTGCGCATTGACCTCCTGCGCGAGTCCGATCAGACGCCGATGCGGGATTTGTTTCGCAAGTATCTGCAAACCCGGCTCGACTTCTGGGAAAGTCTCAGCGATGTCAAGTTGGCCACCGCGTTGCACGATCAAACCGTTGCGATTCAGGGGCAGATTTGGGACCTCGCGGTCCACAGTACCGCAGGCGACGAAACGCGATCCGCCCGCCTCCTGCTCCTGCCGGCGCTGAACGCCATGTTTGACATCACGACCACGCGACTGGCTGCCATTCAAGCTCACCCGCCCGTTCTGATCTTCGTCATGCTGGCGGCGTTGGCCGTTTCCGCCGCTGCGCTGGTCGGGTTCGGCATGGGCAATAGTCCCCGACCCAAGATCTGGCACGTCGTCGGCCTGGCCGCGATTTCGGCAGCGACGATCTACGTGATTCTCGACATCGAATACCCGCGTTTTGGCTGGGTCACGCTCGATTCCGCCCAAGAGGCGCTGTCGGACCAGTTGCAACAGATGCGCTGACCCCGTTCTCGTTGCGAATGCCTTATGCCGCAGATCGACCCGCAACGCGATCTTCGCATCCTTGTCGTCGGCAACAGCGCTGCCGGCAAGTCGACGTTGGCTCGCGCGCTGGCCGACCGGCTGGCAATCCCGCACGTGGAACTCGACGCACTGTACTGGCAGCCGCAGTGGCAGACGACCGCGATTGACGAGTTTCGCCGTCAGGTTGCGGCCGCCGCTGCGGGCGACGCTTGGATTGCTGACGGCAACTACATGGTGGTCCGCGATCAGCTGTGGCCGCGGGCGACGACCGTGGTCTGGCTGAACTATTCGCTGCCGACTGTGCTGGCGCGCGGCGTCCGGCGAACGCTCCGCCGCGTGGTCTCACGCGAAGAGCTCTTCAGCCGCAATCGCGAATCGATTGCAAGCCTCTTCGGCTGGAACGGCATACCGCTGTGGATCGTGCGGATGCATCGTCGCCGGCGGCGCGAGCTGGCGGCGACGTTGCAGCAACCCGCATGCCAACGCCTGCGCGTGTATGAATTGACGACGCGCAAACACTGCGACGAATTGCTGCGATTGACGCCGGTAGGCCAGCACGGTGCGCCGCGGTCGACCCGGTCGTGAGAAGCTGCTTAGAGACTGCCATCGCTGCTTGGTCGATCCGATCGTCCGGCGCTCTTGGCGTGGGCCGGTGGCCGCATTTGAGGCGTTTCTCGATAGGGTTCTCGCGCTGCTTCGCTAGAATGGACGCTGGTCGCCGCCGCAGGACGCGGCATTGAACTGCGGCGCGGGACGTCTTTTCTGGTGAGCGATGCGTCGCATCGCGGTTGTCGAAATGGGAGGCGAACGATGTCGCTCAAAAAGCACGCGTGGTGGTTGATCCTGGCCCTTGCCGCCGTGGCGGGAGCCATTTGGTATCGATCGAACGTATTCCACCAACCTGCGCCGCGCGACGTGAACGTCGCCCTGGTCGCCGGGGGGGCGGGGCCCTACTGGCAGTTGATCGGCAACGGCGCTCGCGCCGCCGCGGAGGAACTTGGCGTCGAGGTGCAGATTCTCGCGCCCGCGGAGAACGAAAACGTTTCGCAGCAAACGGCCTTGCTCAAGAAAATCGACCCGCAAAAGGTCGACGGCGTCGCCATCAGCCCGCTCGACGCATCCGGGCAGACGCCGCTGATCAATGAATTGGCTCGCGATTGCGAAGTGATCACGTTTGATTCCGATGCGCCCGACTCGACGCGGCTGAGTTACATCGGCACCAGCAACATTCAAGCCGGCGAGCGGGCGGC
This sequence comes from Planctomycetales bacterium, assembly GCA_020427145.1. Lineage (GTDB taxonomy): Bacteria > Planctomycetota > Planctomycetia > Pirellulales > Lacipirellulaceae. The sequence continues at coordinate 10,003 of JAGQOU010000095.1, forward strand.
CAAACTTGTCGAGCAGGCGCTCCCCAGCGGCGGCAAGGTCGTCGTCGTGCTCGCGAATCTCTCGAAGGACAATATGATCGAACGCCGTTCCGGGTTTGATAAGTACTTTGAGCAATTGACCCGACTGCAACCCGCCGGCGACGCGGAGTCGGCGCCCGTGTTCGAAATTGTCGCTCATATTGTCGACGGCGGCAGTGAAGCGCGTTGTCGCGAACTGGTCGCCAACGCCCTGCAAGAGCACCCCGACTTGGCTTGCCTGGTGGGGATGAACGCTCAGCACGGGGCGATTCTCGCCAGTATTCTCAAGGATGCCGCCAAGCAGGGGCAGGTGGCCATCGTGGCGTTCGACGAGGAAGCGGAGACGCTCTCCGGCATTGAGGACGGCGCCATCTACGGCACGGTTGTGCAAGATCCTTACCGCTACGGTTACGAGGCGGTGCGGCTGCTTGCGTCATTGGCGCGGGGCAACGAGGTCGTCCGCCCCTTGCGCGGCTCGTTCAGCACGATCGGCGTCGCCACGTTCGCGGTGACCAAGGACGAACTCCCCGAGTTCCGTCGACAACTCGCCGAGCGATTGAACCCGACCGCCGCCGCGACGAGCGACTCGCCGGAGTAGGGCGACTGGATTTCCAGTGACGATGCGCGCCCCGGAGATCGTGCGACCCGAGCATCTGAAAATCGTTCTGGGACCAGTCGCCTGGGACGCGGGGGCCCGACGCCACGACGGAATTGCCGCGGTGAGAATGCGGCTTGGTCCACGGGACCCGCTGGCGGTTCTACTCCCCCAGCAGCGTCTTTTGCCGCCGGTCGCCCGCTTTGCGGCGGATGCGGGACTCCAGCGTCGTGCCGTTGGCCGTATTGGGGCTGCTGGAGAGCGGATCGGCGGGGCCGTCCAGCGGGTCGCCGCTGCGAATGCCTGCCAATCGCTCGGTCGCATAGCGGGCGTAGTCCTCGGACAGTTCCGTTCCGAGAAACTTGCGGCCCAGCTTCTTGGCCACCGCCAACGTGGTGCCGCTGCCGGTGAAGGGATCGAACACCGTGTCGCCCTCGTCGCTGCTCACGCGGATGATGCGGCCTAGCAGTTGCTCGGGCATCTGACAGCCGTGAAAGCCTTGCCGCTCCTTGAACGTGCCGGCCACCCGACTGTAGTACCAGGTGTCGTCCATTGGCTGAAACGACTCGGGGGCGTCCTGCGGGCGCAGCACCCAAGTGTCGTCGGGCAGCCGGCCTTTGGGATTCGCCCGGCTGTCGCCGTACACCAGCGCCCGGGCCGAGGGGACCCGCACTGCCGGGTCTTCGGCGTTGAAGGTGAAGTCTTTCTCGTTCTTGATGAACTGAAACAGGTGGGCGTGCGAGCGATTGAACTTGCGCGTGCAGTTCACCCCAAACGTGTAGTACCACACGACCCAGCTGCGCATGATGAAGCGGTTGGGGATCTGCCGAGTGGCGATCCATTTCAGCTCGGCCGCGTACTCGTCGCCGATCGCCAGCCACAACGTGCCGGTCGGCTTGAGAATGCGGTGCAGCTGCTCGATCCACGCGGCGCACCAGTCGAGATAGTCCTGGTCGTCCTGCCGATCGTGATACTTGTCGTACTTGTAGCCGATGTTGAACGGCGGATCGGCAAACGCTAGATCGACCGAGCCGTCCGCGATCTTGGGCAGCAGTTGCAGGCAGTCGCCCTGATGAATCTTCCCTGATTTGAGCGACATGGACGAGGTTCTCGGCTAACGAGCTCGGTGGTTGATGCCAATGCGGAATCACGGGATGATGGCAAGGGCCAAGGATGCCGCCGCGTTTCCGTGGTTCGCAGGAATGAATATCGACGATCGCGCGCGCGCTGACAAGCGTCTGGCTCGGCCGAGCGGCGTCCTCAGGGCCGTCGGAGACCTCGCCAGCCCGCGGTCGTCGGGACGTTGCCCGGCGATTCAGGACCCTGATCTCCGACCTCTGACCCCCGACCGCTTCCCATGAAATACGCCCTCTGCAACGAGATGTTCGGCGCGCAGCCGTTTTCCGAGGCGTTTGCGACAATGCATTCGCTGGGTTACACGGGGGTCGAAATCGCGCCGTTCACGCTGATTCCCGGCGCCGAGACGGTCGATGCGCGCGACGTGACGCCCGAGCGGC
>JAGQOU010000096.1 GCA_020427145.1 Planctomycetales bacterium
TGCCGAACCGAGCGTCGCGCCACCACTCCATGCGAGCGTCGCGCTGAGCGGCGGTTTCCACCGCCGCGACGGGCTGCGGAGCTAGAGTCAGGGCTGCGACGAGCGCGCAGAGGCCGATGGCGAAGCGGCGCATGATTCCCCCGAGAGATTATCCCAGAACCATCTGACAAGGCCGTTTGGGGAGTGCGAGGCTCGGCCGAGCGCGGCCATGGCGGCTAAATTCTAGCTCGCCGGAGCCTCGCACTCCCCGCGGGGGCAATGGCTAGTTCCAGCCGTCGCGTTTACGGCCGCTCTTGCGTTTTTCCGCCGCCGTCAGTGTTTCTTTCAGCGACGAAATTCGATATCGCAGTGCGAGCCGTGCGATCAGCGCGGCCTTGTCGGTGCCGAGGGTTCGCATCGCCGCCGAGCGGTGATTGTTCACCGTGGCCGGCGAAAGTTTCAGAATCTTGCCAATCTCGATGTCGCTGCACCCGAGGCTGATCAATCGCACGACTTCCCGCTGACGGGGGGTTAGGTTAGCGACCCGGGTCTTCATGTCGTCTGCCATGTGTGTCTCTCTGAAGATAGTGTGAATGCGCTCGAATAAGTATCGTCACGGAAGTCGTTGATGTAAACCCGCCAGGGTCGAATTTCTAAAAACTTACTGCGTGAACTCGGCAGTTGCAATTTGTATGGGCAAGGGGAGTTGCACGAACCCGCAAGTCATTGCGCTTCGTGTGGTGGCCAATGCGTAAAACCGCGAAACGTTTTGTGCAACGCGGGGTGTAGCGATAGCTACACCCCTGGCGACGTTCATCCGATGAACTTGACGGTCGATCACTTTTGAACGGCAGGCCTGAAAACCTTACGGAAGTTTCATGTTGAATTAGTAGCGGGGCGATGAAGATGCGCGCATGTCCGACGCTCCGCCCTCGCGCGACACACGCCCTCCGGCGCGCTCCGCTGGGGCGGGGAAATGGGCGGCGCTAGACGCGGGGGAGTCGGCGGCAAACCGCAAAAGCAATCACGCCGGACTCCACGCGGCCGAGCCGTTGCGGTCCGCAACGCGGGGCTATTTCCGCTGAGAATCGCCGCCGTTGGCGCCCGCTTGCGTCGCTGCGGCGGCGGACTCGCTCGCCTCCAGCTTGAACACGCCTCCCGGCTGCGTCGTGAAATAGATTTCGCCGCGATCGTCCTCGCCGAAGCTGGTGATGGGGCCGCCGCCGGCAAGCACGCTGCGGTTGGCCACCACTTCTTGCTTGTCGAAATCGTACTTCAAGCCCCACACCTGGCCCGTGACGTACTCGCCGTACAAGTAATGGCCGGCGAGCTGCGGAATCGCCTGGCCGCGATACACGTTGCCGCCGGTGATGCTCTTGCCGACGTCGTGACCGTACTCCCAAATGGGCTCGATCATTTGCTCGTTGGCCGGGAAACCGCCGGGGCCGAAGGGGTGCCGGCCCTCGCGATAGTTCCAGCCGTAATTGCCGCCGCGAACAATCAGGTCGATCTCCTCCCACAGGTTCTGCCCTACGTCGCCCGCCCAGGCGACGCCCGTTTCGCGGTCGAACGACAGCCGCCAGACGTTCCGCAATCCGTAGGCCCAGATCTCGTCTCTGGCCAGATCGCCCTGCCCGACGAACGGATTGTCGGCCGGAACGGCGTAGGGCCGATCGCCCGCACGGCCATCGACGTCGATCCGCAAGATCTTGCCGAAAAACGAGTGCAGATTCTGGGCGTTCATGTGCGGATCGTTGGCGTCGCCGCCGTCGCCGAAGCAAATGTAGAGATAGCCATCGGGTCCGAACACCACCGTCCCGCCGTTGTGATTCCAATAGGGCTGTCGCAATTCGATCAAGATTTCTTCACTGGCGGGATCGATTCGCTGGGGATCGCCCGGCGCCGTCTTGAACCGCGAAACAACCGACCGCCGATCGCTCTCTTGGTCGTATTTGGCTGTGTAATTGACGAACACCTCGCCGTTTTCAGCGAAGCGGGGGTGAAAAGCCAGGCCGAGGAACCCCTCTTCGTTCAGCCGCGGATCAAACGCCACGCGGTCGCGCAAGTCGAGAAAGAGTCGCCGGTCGCTGCCGTCGGAGTTCGGCCCAAACACGTGGATCGTGCCCTGCTGCGTGGCGACGAACAGGCGGCCCGATCCGTCGCCGGCGCCAGTGACGACCAGCGGTCGTACGTCGAGCGCGCGGCCTTCGTCGGCCCCCGTAAGATCGTCGGGCCATTGCAACTCGGCAAACGCGGGAACCACCGCCACGGGCAGCGGGCTCTCATCGACCTCGGCCAGGGCGAGCGGAGCCAAGAGGCGGAAATACGCGAGGGCGGCGGCGAGGGCGCCGGAGCGACGAAACGACATGGACCGATTCCAGGCAACTATGCGGGGGGGCGGGGCGGGAAGGTCGTCCGGGCGACCATCTTCTCACTTTAACGTCGCAACTTGCCCCGCGCATAGCGTTGTCGGGGGCCGGCCGAGAGCAACCGTAAAAGATGTAGAATCAATCACAATCGCGGCCGTGGGCGACGCGTCGACGTGAACGCACGCGCCCTCGGCAGGTCTTCGCGTCCGGGCGCCTTCGGGAATCCGTTTGCCAAGACAGTTGTGCGGCGGCAAATTGCACGCCGTCGCCCCCGGCATTGCTGAACGGCGGCAGGCGGTCGCCATGGAGCCGATTTCCGTGCGAATTGATTCGAAAAAAGGAAGAATCGGTGTTTTGTTGGTAAGGTTTCGCCGCTGTGCGACGTAGCACACCGTAGAGAGGGCCGGTTGTTGTCCCGTACGTTGGCCTTTTGCCGAGGCGAGCGATAGGCGACGGCAACTTTGCAAAGATGCCGCTGGGAAGGATTTAGGGCCCCACTCCGTGGACGGACATTCGCTGTCTGCCGATCAGTTTGTCGTGCTCGTGGCTCGCCACGAACGCCGCGTGCGGTCGTTTATCGCGACCCTGGTTTTCGGGCGCGTCGACTGGATCGACGAGATTCTGCAATCAACGTATTTGGTTGCTTGGCAGAAATTGAGTTCGTTCCGATTTGTCGACGGACTGCCCGACGAGGAGTTGGTTCGTTGGATGTGTACGATCGCCCGGTTCGAGTCTCTGAGCTATTTGAGAAAACAGAGCGTTGCGGAAGCGACGGTCGCGATCGAGTTGGTTGATTGCGTGGCCGACTACCAATTGGACCACGCCGAGGACTTGGAGTCGCGGTATCAAGCTCTGCGCAAGTGCTTGGAGCGGCTATCCGATCGCCAGCGAACGCTGCTGCAATTGCGGTACTGGAATAATTTATCCATTGCAGAAATTGCGACGCGGCAAGAACGCCGCACCGGCGCCGTCTACACGGCATTGTGCAAAATCCGCAAGGGCTTGGAACGCTGTATCGCCAGCACGCTACGCGAAGAAGGATTGACGGGATGAGCGGCAAGGATGAAATCACGGATCGCGCGGCCTTCGATTCGCCCCAGGGCGACTGGGAGGCGCTTTGCGAGCAGATTTGCATCGACGAACTGACCGTCGCCCAATGGAAAGCCGTTGCCGAGGTCGTCGCGCTCGATGCCGAGAAACGTCGTCGGTACGTCGAGACGATTCATCTCCGCCAAGCCTTGCCCTATCTGTTCACCGGCCCGCCTGTCGGGGGGGCTGGTCCCGGCTCGACGAACTTGCCGGTGACCGCGGATGACGAATCGCGGGCCGAGTTTTCCTCGAATCGTCGCGGCGGTTCTTCGGCGCACGCAGCGCGGCGAGTGTTTCCGCCTTGGGCGCAGGCCGCTTGCGTGGCCTTTCTGCTCGGTTCCGCAGCAACGCTAGGGCTTCGCGGATGGTTCGCGGACGAGCCTGTGGCGCCCGCCATTGCACGGGGGCGTCAGGCAACCGCTTCGCTGCCACCGCTCGGCGAGACCGAGCAAATTGGCCGAGTCAAAGCGCTTTCGCCGGCAGCATCTGAGCACGGGCTTCTTCAGTCCATGCAAGTCGGCCAAGAGATTCGTCGGGGCGAAGTGGTGCAGCTGACCGACGGAATGATTCAAGTCGTCCTCCAGTCCGGCCTGGAATTGCTGGTCGAGGGCCCCGCCGAGTTCTCGTTGATGGATGACCGGAGCGTGTTTGCCCGCAACGGCAAGTACGCCGCCGGTGGCGTCGGCGCCTTCACGCTGCAAACTCCGCTGGTGACTGCGGATTGTCTCGACGCGCGCGCCGTTTTTGATATTCGCGACGACGAGGCGGCCCATGTTTCAGTCGATGCCGGCGAAGTCGCGATTGCCTTGACCCCGCAGCAAGACGTCGCGGGCGGTCAGATTCGTCAACTTGCGGCCGGCGAAGGGTTGCTCTGTTCAACCAACCCCGCAACGGGCGAGCGTACAACGATCGCCGCACCGCCCCTGGCGGGAATCGCGCGCACCTGGGACGACGTGGTGCAACGCCTGGGCGGCTACGAACGATTGGTGCTGGGCGACGAGCCAACCGCCTATTGGCCGTTGCGGCATGTGCGTCGCAACCGACGCGTGCTGGACCTCTCGCAACACGGCTACGACGGCCTGCCGGTGGGCAATTGGCCGTTGCAGGACGCCGAGTCCCCGGAGACGCGCGATGAGGGCGTCTATTTCAACGGCGAATCCTACATCGAACCCGACCATAAGCCCGCGATCGACCCGGCCTTGGGGTTCACGGTGGAAAGCTGGGTCAAAGTGACCGGCGGGCCGGAGTTTCAGTCGATCTTCACGTCTCGGTGGGTGCTCAATTCGATGAAGCCCGACTGCCAGTGTTTCGGTTTCACGCTGTACGCTGGCGAAACGGACACTTGGGAATTTTGGACCGGCTCGGGAGTACAGGGCGAAGTCTGGCAACGGCTCGTCTCGGACGTCCCGGTCGATCGTTCGCGGTGGAACCACGTCGTCGCCACGTTTTCGCCAAGCGAACTTCGCGACGGCGCTGAAGCCGTCGCGGGGCACGTGGTGCTGTATCTCAACGGCGAACCGATTGCCGAAGGCGATCATTTGATTTCGCTGACCGACCTGGAATGGCCGGCACGCATTGGGGCCGCCGAGTTTGTGCCGCGATATCTTACGTCGTGGATGTTTCAGGGCTATCTCAGCGACGTGGCCTTGTACAACCGGCCGCTGCCCGCCGAGAGCGTGCGAAGCCACTTTCGCTCCGGGCAGCTCCGGCGCGACGAAGGCGTGAGTTTTGAGAGTCGACACGGACGACCAAGTTTCGCTAACACCGCGTGGCGAGGGAAATCATGACGTCAACGATGGGCCGCCGCCAAACTGCCGCCTCAACGACCCGTCGGGGGTTTACGCTGGTCGAGTTACTCGTGGTGATTGCCATCATCGGGGTTCTCGTGGCGCTGCTGCTGCCGGCAATTCAAGCGGCGCGGGAAGCCGCCCGCCGGACCCAGTGTTCCAACCAGTTGCGTCAGCTGGGGTTGGCCTTTCAGAATCATCACGACTCGCATCAACATCTGCCGACTGGCGGATGGTGGTACCAGTGGCTGGGATATCCGGAGTACGGGTTCGGCAAGGAGCAACCCGGCGGATGGATGTACAACATCCTGCCGTACATCGAGCAGGCGAATTTGCACGACCTCGGCCGGGGCTTGACGGGGACGGCCCGCTTGGAGGCGACGAAGCAACGCGTTGAAACTCCGTTTGAAGGTCTGAACTGCCCCAGCCGTCGTTCGACGAACGTTTACAGTTACCAGGGAACCGGGAAGACGTTCAACTACACGAATCCCTTCGAGCGATGCAGCAAGACCGACTACGCCGCGTGCGCGGGCGACATGCTCACGTCCGAGGCGCCGGGGTGGAACTCGAGTCTCACCGATTACAACGAAGCGCTGCAAAAGATGGACTGGGACGGCACCGACGGCTCCGGACTTGGGGCTGATTGGCGAAGCGCTCACTTCTACAAATACGGCGGCGATCCGTTCCGGGGCGTCGGCACCGGGGTCGTCTTCGCCCGGTCGGAAATCAACTTTCGACAGGTGGAGGACGGCACGTCAAACACCTACATGGTCGGCGAGAAATACATGTCGACCGATCACTACGACGACGGGCTCGACTGGGCCGACAACGAGCCCGCCTTTGCCGGCAACAACGACGACACGCTGCGTACGACCACGCCCGTCGGCAAACTGAACAAGCAGCTACAACTCGGGCCGGACAGGCCGGGCGATTCACAGGGCGAAGGCGAGTGGATGTTTGGCAGTGCGCACTCCGGCGGGTTCAATATGGCCATGTGCGACGCCTCGGTGCACTTCGTCAATTTTGACGTCGACCCGGAGACTCATCGGGCCCGCGGCCACCGATTCGACGGAGTTGTGACAGCTTCCGACTGAAAAGCGGCTACGATAGAGCGGCGAGAGAGGACGGAATTGAGATCGGCATGTTGGCAACGAATTAAGTTCTCGCGTATTGCACCCCTTGAAAGGAGAGTTGATCTCATGGCTCGAACCGGATTTTTCTTGCTGGCTCTTGCTGCTGCGGCGACCTGGTGCGCCCCAGCCTCGGCCGGCGCCTTTAAGACGATCACGATCGACGACGATTACTCCGACTGGGCAGGCGTGCCCGTCGTCGATTCCGACGGGGGCGACAATTTCAGCGGCCCCGACATTGGCGACACGCAAATCGCGAACGACGGATCGTACCTGTACATTCGCAACACGTTCCCCAACAACCTGGCGCTGGGAACGTTCATGGGCATCGACATCGACGAAAATCCTGCGACCGGTTTTGACATCTTCGGCCTCGGCGTCTTCGGCCAGGAAGCGGGCTGGCAGAACGATTTTCCGTTCACCTCCGCGACGGGCACGTTTAACAATGGTCAAGGCATGAGCGGCGAGTTCTTCGGCAGCGGCGCCGCGAACATGACTCCGTTCGCGAATGCCGGCAGCCGAGAATTGGCGATTTCGCTGGACGTGTTGCTCAACCAGGACAACTCGCCGTTGTTCCCCGACGACACGATTCGCATCATGTTTTGGACTGATTTGGGCACCGGCGCCGACGGCCTACCGGCTGGCTTCGCTGGCGACGACGGCCTGAACTTCGACGTGTCGGGCATCATCGAGTACACGCTTGCCGCGCCCGAGCCGACGAGCGTTGCATTGGCGGCATTGGCGGCGTGCGCCGTCGTTGTCGGCCGCCGCCGCGGTTGAACTCTATGGACTCTGCGTCAGGAGCCGTGGCGACGGCTCCTGACGCAGAGCGTTTTGATCTGCCAAGGAAGACTCCATCGTCCCGCGGTCGGCGTCGACGACGCCTCGCGCACGACCATTGCAAACCGAGTCCGAGGAAAACAGCTTATGATCCGGCACTTCTCTCGACTGGCATTCTTCGCTGGCGCCATTGTCGCGACGGCGATGCCGGCGCTTCGCACTGCGGCGCAAGTCGTGGCCCCCAGCTTCTACACGACTGGCATTACCGTGCAAGGCGAAGAGCCCGGAACGGAGTTTGATGATTGGTCGGCGGCGGGCGTCCCGATCGCGCTAACGGACGCCGAAGACAATCCGTTCGACATCGATTTCGCGACGGTGCAGGTCGCCAACGACAGCGACTTTCTCTACATTCACGCGACAACCTACCTGACCTCGCCGGTGTCGCTCGCAAACGTCTATTTGGGTTTCGACGTCGACCAGGACAACACGACCGGTTTCGACGTCTTGCAGATCGGCGTCATTGGCTCGGAGTTCGGCTATCAGACGGATTTCCCGTTTGCTCAGGCGACCAACGTCTTCAACCTGAACTTGAGCATCACCGGCGGACCTGTCGGCAACGGCGGAGCCGTCATCTTCCCGTTTTGGGATGACAACGGCGCCCCGGTGGGCGTTGCTTACGAGTGGAAGATACCGCTTGACGTGGTTATCCAGTACCCGCCGGCGCTGGGCGGCCCCGCGCTGGCCATTCCGAACCCCTCGTTTGATTTCGTCGTTTACTCCGACCAGGGTCTCGGCGATATCACTGAGGTGATTAGCTACACGCTGGCAACCCCGCCGGCGAGCGACGCCGACTTCAACGACGACGGCATCGTCGATGGCGAGGACTTCATCGCTTGGCAGCGCGGCTTTGGCACGCTGTCGGGCGCCACCAACGAGCTGGGCGACGCCGACGGCAACGGAACTGTCGACGCGGCGGATCTGGCCGCTTGGCAATCGAGTTTCGGCGGCACGACCGCCGCGCCGCTCGCCAGCGCGACGCCGGAGCCGACGACCGCCGCGCTGGCGATGCTCGCTCTCGCTGGTTTCGCGGGCTGGCGGAAGCGATAGATAGCACGACGCGGGGCGATTGCACGAGGTCGCTCGACTCGCGGGGGCAGGTCGAGCGTCCTCTGCATCGCCTCCCGCGACTCAAGACGTCAGCGACGAACACCGAATCTCTTTGCGAATGCACCAAGACTTCATCGCGATGCCTACGACTCCTTTCCATTCCCGCCGACGAACGCCAAACTGTCGCCGAGGTCGTGCGATGTTGCGCGCTATCGCGTGCGTGGCGGCGGTTGCGTCCGCCGCCGGCCCTGCCGCGGCGCTTGAGATCGTGGTGCCCGCGTATTTTTACCCGGGGCCATTGTGGTCGCAGATGAATACCGCCGCGGGACAGGTCCCGTTGACGGCGATCATGAATCCCTTCAACGGGCCGGGGAACGCGCCGGACAACAACTACACCAATGCCGTCGACGGCCTGCGCTCTGCCGGCGGTCGCGTGATTGGCTACGTCTATAGCGGTTACGGGTCGCGTCCGCTCGCGGAAGTGACGGCCGATATCGACCGTTACGCCTCGTGGTACGGCATCGACGGCATCTTCGTCGATGAAATGGCCAACACGGGCCCCGCCGAGCGATTGAACTATTACAAAGCGATTTACGACCACGTGAAGTCGATCGATCCCCAGTGGGAAGTGATGGGCAACCCCGGCACGACGACGATTGAGCAATACCTCACTTGGCCGACCGCCGACCGCTTGATGGTGTTCGAGAACGTGGGCGCGGCGTATCCTGGCAGTTCTCCTTCCGCGTGGACCGCCGGCCACGACAACGAGCATTTCGTGAATCTGGTTCACACCGAATCCTCTACCACGAACATGCTTGCCGCGCTCGACCAAGCCGTGGCGCAAAACGTCGGGGCGATCTACGTGACTCACGATGCGCTGCCGAATCCCTGGGATACGCTGCCGACCTACTGGACGAGCGAAGTGGCGCGCGTCGCTGAGATCAATGCGTCGTACTCCCCGGCCGATTTCAATCAAGACGGCGCCGTTGACGGCGACGATCTGGCGCGCTGGACGACGAACTTCGGTTCCGCGGGCGTTGCCGGCAAATTCGGCGACGCGACCAACGATGGCGTTGTCGACGGAGCCGATCTGCTTGTTTGGCAGCGTCAGTTGAGTTCGATCCCGCTGGTCCAGCCGGCACTGCAGTATGTCCCCGAGCCGTCGTCGGTTACATTGATCGCCATGACTGCGACGCTCGTTGTCTGCTGCACGCAACGAAAACAAGCCCCTCGTTGAGATCAAGGAGTCGTCATCATTAGCATGCAGGCAGCCAACCGACGCAGGTTCCTCCAGTTGACCGGCTCCGCAGGTTTGGCGGCGATGGCGGGCGCTGCCGCGACGCGCGGCGAGGCGGCCGCCGGCCCGTCGAGCGCGGCGACGAAGCCGACGTTCTTTAAGGCCGTCAAATGGGGCATGATTCAAGACGGCAACACCGTCGCCGATAAGTTCGCCCTCTGCCGCGACTTGGGCTACGACGGCATGGAGTTGGAAAGCCCCGTCGCCGCCTCCGCCGCCAACATTCGCCGCGCGAGCGAAGCGACCGGCATGCCGGTGCACGGGCTGGTGAATATGAAGCACTGGGAAGTGCGGATGTCGTCGCCCGACCCGGCCGTGCGCGATCAGGCTCACGAGTTCATGAATCAGGCGATTCGGGACGCACACGCCTTCGGCGGCTCCTCGGTGCTGTTGGTGCCCGGCCAGGTGACTGGCCCCGACGAAACGCACGACGACGTGTGGCAGCGGTCGATCGTCGAGATTCGTCGCGTGTTGCCGCTGGCAAGCAAGCTGGGCGTGCGCGTGCTGATCGAAAACGTCTGGAACGGCTTTTGCGAAACGCCCGATCAATTGCGTGACTACCTCGACGAGATCGACAGCCCCTGGGTCGGCGCCTACTTTGATATTGGCAATGCCTGGAGATTTGCTCCCAGCCAGGAGTGGATTCGTACGCTGGGGACGCGGATTGTGAAACTTGACGTGAAGGGGTGGGGCGTCACCGCCGGCTTCTGCAAGATTGGCGACGGCGACATCCAATGGGACGAGGTCCGGTCGGCGCTGGGTGAAGTCCGCTATGCGGGCTGGGCGACGGCGGAAGTCGGCGGCGGCGATCGCGATCGGTTGGCCGACATTGCGGCGCGGATGAATCGCGTTCTCGACATCGCTAGTTAAACGCGCCGCACCGATGGCGGCGAATTCTCGGGACAACGAACAGAACCAAGATCATGAAAACCTTTTCGAATCAGACGGATCGCCGGCAATTCCTTTCGCGCTCCGCGATGACGCTCGGCGCGCTGGCTGCGGCCAGTCGCGTGCATGCCGACGGGGCCGGCGGCGAAACGCTGCGCGTGGGCCTGATCGGCTGCGGCGGCCGCGGCGAAGGCGCTGCTATCGACGCGTTGATGGCCGATCCGCAGACCGAACTGGTGGCGGTGGGCGATGCGTTTCGCGACCGCGCCGACGATTGCCTGGGCCGATTGCAGCAAAACGAACAGGTGAGCAGTCGGGTGAACGTGTCGCCCGAACGAGTTTTTGACGACTTCGACAACTTCAAGCACGTGATCGACAGCGGCGTCGACGTCGTGTTGCTGACGACGCCGCCGCACTTTCGGCCGCAACACCTCGACTACGCCGTGCAGCAGGGGAAACACGTCTTTGTCGAGAAGCCCGTGGCCGTTGACGTGCCCGGCGCCAAACGGGTCGCCGCGACCTGTCGCGTGGCGGCCGACAAAGGGCTGTCGATTGTCTCGGGGTTGTGCTGGCGGTACGACCTGGGCGTACGGGAAACAATGGCCCGCATCGCCGACGGGGCGATCGGCGACATCATTGCCATTGAATCGACCTACAACACCAACCAGTTGTGGCACCGGGGCGACGATCCGTCGTGGAGCCGCATGGAGTACCAGTTGCGCAACTGGCTGTATTACACATGGCTGTCCGGCGACCACATCGCCGAGCAGGCGATTCACAGTCTCGACAAGACCGCGTGGCTCAACGGCGACGCGAGTCCTGTGAGCGCCGTCGGCCTCGGCGGTCGCCAGCAGCGCACCGACCCCAAGTACGGTCACATTTTCGATCACCACACGGTGTTCTACAAGTACGATGGCGGAGCGCCCGTGTACTTCACCTGCCGGCAACAAGACAACACGGCGACCAATGTCGACGAGCTGGTGCTGGGCACGAAGGGGACCGCTCAGGTGTTGCGGAATCAAATCGACGGCGAGACGAAATGGCGCTACCGCGGCCCCAAGCCAAGCATGTACCGCCGCGAACACGAGGAGTTCTTCCAAAGCATTCGCTCCGGCGCCCCGATCAACAACGGCGATTACATGGTCAATAGCACCTTGATTGCCACCATGGGCCGCATGGCGACCTACACGGGCCAGGAAGTGACTTGGGACCAAGTGCAGGCGAGCGGCGAACAGCTCGGACCGGCTACCTACGCGTGGGGCGACCTGCCCGAGCCGCCGGTGGCGATCCCCGGCGTGACTAAGCTGGGGACCGAATTGGCACAGACGACAACATAGCGGCGGGCGGGAATTGTTGATGCAACGACTTGGTTTGGCGGTCGGAGTTCTTGCCGCGAGTTTGGCGCTCGCGCCGGTGCAACGCGCCCATTGCGCCGAGGCGACGGCGTCCCCCGCGGCGGCGGCCGACTACGAGCAGGCGATCCCCGGCAGCAACGTTCGTTTTGCCATGATCGCCGTTCCCGGCGGCGAGTTTCTGATGGGCAGTCCCGCCGACGAGCCGGACCGCGGCGAGGGCGAAGGCCCGCAGGTGCGCGTGCGCGTCGAGCCCTTCTGGATGGGCCGCTGCGAGGTCACCTGGGCCGAGTACCGCCAGTACATGCGGCTCTGCAACGCGTTCGACGAGTTCGACGACCGCGAACTGCGGCAACTCGAAGATCAGCATGGCGTCGACGCGGTCACGGCGCCCTCGAAGCTGTACGACCCCAGCTTCACGTTCTCGGCCGGCGACGCGCCCGATCAGCCAGCGGTCTCCATGAGCCAGTACGCGGCCAAGCAGTACACCAAGTGGCTCAGCCTGCTGACGGGCGAATTCTATCGCCTGCCCACCGAGGCGGAGTGGGAATATGCGTGCCGCGCCGGCACGACCTCGGCCTATTCATTCGGCGACGATGACGCGGAGTTGGACCAATACGCGTGGTATTACGACAACGCCGACGACGAAACGCACCCCGTGGGCTCGAAACGGCCCAACGCGTGGGGTCTGTACGACATGCACGGCAACGTGTCCGAGTGGGTGCTCGACGAGTATCGCGGCGATTGGTACGAGCACTTGAGCCCGGGACCGGTTTCTGCTGCCGAGGCGCTCTGCTGGCCCGAGCGGCTCTATCCGCGGGTCGTTCGCGGCGGCTCGTGGAATCTCGATCCGCCTGATCTCCGCTCGGCGACGCGGCGCCAGTCCGACGACGACGCCTGGCGGGCGTACGACCCCAATTCGCCGGGGAGCCCTTGGTGGTTTGCCAGCGGCGACGCCCAGGACGTCGGCTTTCGCATCGTCCGCCCGCGCAATCCTCCGCCCCGCGACGAGTGGCCGAAATATTGGGATGCTGATCTCCCGAGCATCCAGCGCGTCGTCGACCAACGGATCGACAAAGAAGGCCGCGGCGAACGCGGACGCGTCGACCCTGACTTGCCAGCGGCCATCGAATCGCTCAAGCTGATTGGCGACTAGGCTTTGTCCCGCAAAGGGGAGTGCGAGGCCCTGGCGCGCCGCGCAAGGGATCAACGCGCTGGCTCGGCGTCCGCCTCGGGACAAATCCCAGTCGCCGCCCACCCGATTTAATTCAGCGGAGCTGACATGGAGACGATTTGGCCGATTGGAGTGTTTGCGAGCGTGGACGCCGGTTTGGGCGTGCGGCTCGACGTGGCTCGCGAGTTGGGCGTGCCGACGGTGCAGTTGCACTCGCCCCACAAGGAGTCGCGCACCGCGCAGCGAGCCGCGGAGTTCCTGACGCAGCTGGCCGAGATCGACATACGCATCACATGCGTCTTTGCCGGCTTCGAGGGCGAGAGCTACGCCGACATCCCCACTGTGGCGCGCACCGTCGGGCTGGTGCCGCCGGAGACGCGGGCTGCGCGGACCGCGGAATTGCTGGAAATCGCGGCCTTTGCCAAACAGTTGGCGGTCGACGCGGTGGGCGTCCACATTGGGTTCGTGCCGCATGACGCCGCCTCGGCCGACTATGCCGCGATCGTGGCCACGACGCAGCAGATTTGCGATTGCCTGGCCGACGCCGGTCAGACGCTGCATTTGGAAACCGGCCAGGAACCGGCCGACGTGTTGCTGAAGTTCCTCGGCGATGTGGGCCGCGACAATCTGGCCATCAACTTCGATCCGGCGAACATGATCCTGTACGGCGTCGGCGAACCAATCGAGGCGCTCAAAACGCTCGGCAAATACGTGCGGAGCGTGCATTGCAAGGATGCGAAGTGGTCGGACCAACCGGGCGTGACGTGGGGGACCGAAGTGCCGCTGGGCGCCGGCGACGTGAATTTCCCTGCTTACCTTCGCACGCTGGCGGAGATTGGTTACACGGGGCCGCTGACCATTGAACGCGAGATTCCGCAGGAACCCGAGCGACAAAAAGCGGAGATCGCCGCGGCGGTCGAACTGCTGACGACGCTGAGGGCCGAATTGAAATCGTGACGCCGAGGAAGTCTTGCCGCGGCGCTCCGACCCATTCTTCCTGGCCTTTCTGGTCAAATCTGACATCGCCCCGTTTCGCGTGATGCGCGGACCGAGTTAATCGAGGACACACAGCATGTTGCAAGTCGGTATCGTTGGGCTCGGGTTCATGGGGATGATCCACTACCTGACCTACAAGCGGCTGCCCGGCGTACGCGTCGCGGCAATCTGCGAGGTGAATGAGCGCCGGCTCGCGGGCGATTGGACCGACATCAAGGGCAACTTCGGCCCCCCCGGCGAGCAGATGGATCTGTCCGACGTGGCGACGTTCACCTCGCTGGAGGAGATGTTGGCCTCTACGGAGTTGGACTTCGTCGACGTCACCCTGCCGCCGGCGATGCATGCCGACGCGACAATCAAGGCGCTGGCCGCGGGGCGTCACGTGTTCTGCGAAAAGCCGATGGCGCTCACGCTCGCCGAGTGCGAGCGGATGTCGGCTGCCGCGGCCGCCGCCGACCGCCGATTGTATATCGGCCATGTGTTGCCGTACTTTCCGGAGTACGCCTGGGCGCTCGAAGCCGCTCGCAGCGGCCGCTACGGGAAACTCTTGGGAGGGGCGTTTCGCCGCGTGATTTCCGATCCGGCCTGGCTGACTAACTATTGGCAGGCCGACAATGTGGGCGGCCCGCTGTTCGATCTGCATATTCACGACGCCCATTTCATCCGCCTGCTGTTTGGCATGCCACGCGCGGTCGTCAGTCGCGGTCGCGTGAAGAACGGCCTGCCGGAGTTTTGGCACTCGCTCATGGCGTACGACGGCGGCGAACTGCTGGTCGAGGCGACCAGCGGCACAATTGCCCAGCAGGGGCGATCATTCAATCACGGCTTCGAAATCCACTTCGAGCAAGCGACGCTGCTGTTTGAGTTTGCCGTGATTGGCGACGAGGGCCGCTATCTCTGTCCGCCGACCGTGCTGGCGGCCGACGGCACGGCGACCGTGGTCGACACGGGCGACGGCGACCCGCTGAACGCCTTTGCCGCCGAATTGGCGTCGGTCGTCGATTGCATCAGCGCCAACCGGGCCAGCGACGTGCTCGACGCGGCGTTGGCTGAGGATGCAATTCGCTTGTGCCAGATGCAACATAAGAGCGTTATCGCAGCGCTCGGCAGGACGTAACTCGCTGACAACTGCACGCCCAACGGGGCGATTTCGAATCTGCCCCGCGCCATTTGGTCACCGGCGAAATCGTTGAGGCTCAAGTGGAGCCCATCGCGGCGGTTCCCATGTGGCTCGAGTCTTGTCGGGCTCCTTGCGGTTCTGTGCACCACGGATTCCTCGATGGAGAGGCAAGTGTGCGCCGACAATACCCCGCCCAAACCGCTCGTTGGGTGAGCGATTCTCTCCAAGTCACATCGGAAATGCGGAGATTTGGTTCGAGCCGAACGGGGAGGTAAATATTGCTTGCCGGCCACTAAAAACTCTATCTAGCGCACGAGAAAAATCTTATTTGCGCAGTTTTGTGGTTGTCCAACTGTCCGTTATCCGTGACGCCGCGCTTGGCGCCTCGATATGGAATTCAAAGCAGCGTCGAAGTTGTCAAATCACATGCCTTGTGTCCAGATAATTCCATTGGGGAACAGTTGCGCTCCAGCGCGAAAAAAGGTCGCACAAAACGACGGCTTCTGTTGTTGGTTCCTATTACGATGCTGTAATAGCCGGCGTACCCGCAAGGCGGGGCCTGTCACCGCGTCGTGGGCAAACGCGGTCCTCCAAGTGGCGGTGGGTTCCGGCGTAGATGCAACTTCCGACGAAGGACTAGTAGAACCATGAAGGCACGACTCTTCTTGATCACCGGGGCCATGGCAACGCTCCTGATGCAGGTCGCCCCGGCGACGGCGGACACGACGATCGTTGACGAGAATTTCGACAGTTACGTCACGGGAGGCGGCGGCCCGGACCAGGCCGCATTCGAAGCAGTATGGGTCCCCGCTTCAACAACGGCGGCCCTGCTGGTGCCTGGCCAGGCGACCGCCGAACCGCCCAATGATAACCCGCCTGGCATTCAGGGTTTGGGTGCCAACCTCTTCGGCAGTTTGAATACCTACCAAGGGTCTTCCATCAGCATCCAGCCCACCGAAACACAGTCGGTCCGCCTGACGATGGATCTGTTTGACGACATCGTCGGCAACAAGCGAAACACTGTCGGACTGAGAAGTTCGGCGCCGGCAAACCTAGTTGAACTGGGAAATTGGAACGCTGACGCCGTTGATCCGACCGACGGCACGACTGCTATCCCGGCAGCCAATTACGCCTATCGTGCCGTATTGTTCGGCAGCATCGGCGACGGCATCGTTCAGCAGCCGAGTTGGCAGTATTTTGAGTTGAATCCCGCACTCGATCGCGAGAATACCCCTGAAAACCTCGATATCGACGACATCACTACGGCCCAAGACATCGGCCCTGGCTGGCATCGTTATTCCGTCACGATTACGCCCACGACGGTGACTTTTTCATTGGATCTTTTTCGGGACGGCGTCACCAATTTGACGCGCGGCGAAGACGGAAAAATTGAGATCGGCGTAGGCGACGCGGGCGTCGATTCCGAGAAAACTTGGAACCTGAATCTGTTCGATGCGCCCTTTGATAGCCTGCGCATCGGCGGTGCTTCGGGTGTTTCCTCGGCGCACGAAAGCGTCGTTGATAACATCCTGCTGGAACTCATCGACGTGGCGGCGCCTGCTGGCGATGCCGACTTCAACGACAGCTTGCTTGTCGACGGCGCCGACTTCCTGATTTGGCAACGCGGTTATCCCGTGACGGATCAGACTGCCACCAACGCGACCGGCGATGCCAATAGCGATCTTGACGTCACGGCAGCCGACCTGGCCATCTGGCAGAGTCAATTCGGAACCTCTCCCGCGACGCCGGCCGTGTCCGCCGTGCCGGAGCCCGCGACGCTTGCCTTGGCCGGACTCGCACTGACCGTTCTGCTGGCTCGTCGCCAGCGAGACTAAAGGGGGGAGCTTACTTCAGAATGCGGCCCGCGCGTGGGACGCATCGCGATACGACAACTGTGAACACGCATTTCGGGCGATCTCGCTGGGCTTTGTTTGCCTTGGGAATTCCTCTGAGATGCGTTGCTCGCCCGCACCGTGGCCGCGGGGGCATCGCCGCGGTGCGGGCAATTTTTTGTATTGATTTGTAAGTTGAGTCGCCGACCGACTGCGGACAAAGACCGCCGTGGCATGCGACCGGTCACGCGGTATGATGGTTTCTTGACCGTCCTGAAATGGAGATTGCTGCCGCTGGTGACTTTGCCGCGAAGCACCGCTCACTGCCCCCCGTCTGCCGCTTATGTTGCCGTTGGCCGTGATGGATTCTCGCCCTTTTGAACTCTGGCCGCATTCGCGAGCATCCCCGGCGGAACCAGCGACTTTGACGCCGCAACTCGTCGCGGAAACGTTGGATCGCCTGGCGGCGAGCCACAAGGCGCTGCAGATCGCCGACGTGGGCCGGTCGTACCAGGGGCGTCCGATTCGCAGCGCCGCGATTGGCGTCGGGCCGCGGCGAGTGTTGGCGTGGTCGCAAATGCACGGCGACGAACCGACTCACACGGCGGTGCTGCTCGACTTGCTCGCCTGGCTTGCCGGTCACGGGGACGACCCGCGCGCGGCGGCGATCCTCGCCGGTTGCACGTTGATCGTCGTGCCGATGCTTAACCCCGACGGCGCCGTGCTGGGGACCCGCGAGAACGCCCAGGGCATCGACGTCAATCGCGACGCCCGGCGCCTGCAAAGTCCCGAAGGACGCATTCTTCACGATCTCGTACGTGGAATTCGGCCCGACGTCGCGTTCAATCTCCACAATCAAAACGCCCGCTCCACAGTCGGCCGGTCGAAACTTCCCTCGGTCGTGGCGCTCATGACGCCGCCGGTGGACGAGGCCGACACGCAGTCGGCGCCTACGCGGCGCGCCAAGCAGATCGCGGTTTGCTTTCTCGACGCGGTCCAACCGTACTGTCCAGGAATGATCTCTCGCTACTCGGCCAGCTACATGCCGCGGGCCTTTGGCGAGTGGGTGCAGGGAACAAGGGCGTCGACCGTGCTGGTCGAAGCGGGCGGAATGCCGGCCGACGCGGCGTTTGACATGGTGGCGTTGCACGCCCATGGATTGGCGAGCACGCTCGCGGCGATTGCCACGGGCGGTTATGAAACGCAGGATCCGCACCGATACGACCTCCTGCCACTCGATGGCGAGATCGTGCGATTCGATCACGTTGTGCGGGGCGCGACGATTTCTTGTTGCGGCAGTACACAGCCCTACGTTGCCGATTTGGGAATCAACTTCGCTGCCGGCAGGCGGCTGGCCGCGGGTGCGCCTTCCGGGGGCGTTATCGAGGAGATCGGCGACCTCGACGTCACCACCGGCAAGGCGGTCACCGACGCCGCGACCCTTGAATGCCTGCCCGGTGGTTGGTCGTTTCGTCCCGGGACCACGCCTGCCGACGCACACGACGATGACGCGCTCATCGAGTTGCTGACATGCGGGGCGACAACGGTGTTGGGGACGATTGATGCGAGCGACGACCAACAACTGGCGGCACTGAGCCGGTTGAAGCAGCACGCCGATTCGCCCCTCAATCTTGCCTTCCTTGCAACGTGGCCCAATCGATCTTCTGGCAGTGCGGAGCACGCCGCGCTGCGTTTGCTGTTGGCTTGCAATCGAGGCGCGTGCGGGGTGCTTGCCGACGGCGTGCCGCCGGACGTGCTCGAACAATTAGCGAGTTTTTCGTTGCCGCTCGTCGCGAGCGGGCAACTCGTCGTCGCCGGGGACCGCAGCGGCGTTTCGCTGACGTCCTCGGCGAATTTGCCGCTGCCGCTGCAGAGCTTGGGAGGCGTCCCGCGCGGCGGCGTCGCCAAGGGAGCGATCGCCGACTTGGTTCTGCGGCGTTCTGCGGCAGCTGGCGGCGAAATCCATAGCGTGCTGGTCGGCGGCGTCCCGGTGTTTGCCGATGGTCGCTTCGCCGACGCCCGCCCGGGAGTGCTGCTGGCTCTCCGTTCCGCGTCGTCGTGATTCGCGCGTATCCCCTTGGGAGCAAAGATGCTGAATAAAGTTTGGTTTGGCCTCGTACTGGTCGGCGTGCTGTATGGCTTCGGAAAGGGGGCGCTGCTGACGGCGTTTCCCCAACTGCGCCCCGCTGCGGTTGATCAACTCGCAGAGGATCGCGCTGACGAAGCGGCAGCAGCCGACGAACAGGACGCCGCAGCCGACGAGTCGACGCCGCTGGCGACCATCGGCCGCAAGCTGAATGACGCGGTGTTCGACGCCGCCAAAGTCTCGGTGGAAATCGTGATCACCTTAATTGGAGCCATGGCGCTGTGGTTGGGAGTGTTGCGAATCGCCAAGGACGCCGGGCTGGTGGACGCTTTGGCCCGCCTGTTGCGGCCCGCGTTGCGATTCCTGTTTCCTGACGTTCCGGACGGCCACCCGGCCCAGGGCGCCATGCTGATGAACATCGCCGCGAATATGCTGGGACTCGACAACGCCGCGACGCCGATGGGACTCAAGGCGATGAAAGAACTACAGACGCTCAATCCCCGACCCGACACCGCGACCAACGCGCAGGCCATGTTTTTGGCGATCAACACCAGCAGCGTCACGTTGATTCCGTTCACGATCATCGCCTATCGCAAGGCGGCTCACAGCGCGACGCCCGAATCGCCGATCTTCGGAATTTTGCTAGCCACGACGGTCAGCACCACGGTCGCGATTCTCGCCGCCAAGTGGTTGGCGAAACGCCCGCGTTACGCCGTCGACGCGCCGAGCGACGCTCCCGCAATCGACGAGGAGGCGCCGCAATCATGACCTTCCAAGCCATCTCCGAGTCTGTCAGTCTCTGGACCCTGCCTGCTGCGATCTTGTTTATCGTCGTGTTCGGCGCCTGGCGCCGGGTGCCGATGTACGAGTCGTTCGTCGCGGGCGCCAAAGAGGGTTTTGACGTCGCCGTGATGATCATCCCGTATCTGGTCGCCATCTTGCTGGCGATCAAGATTTTCATGGCGAGCGGCATCTTCGAGGACATCAAGATGCTGGCCGAATGGTGCCTGCAGGGGACGAGTTTCGAACGATTCGCACCGACGTTTGATTTGTTGCCGATGGCGTTCGCCTGCCCGCTGTCCGGGTCAGGGGCGCGGGGCGTTATGTTGGAGATCTTTGACGAACACGGTCCCGATAGCTTCCTGGGGCAAACGGCGTCGCTCATGCGGGGCAGCACCGAGACGACCTTCTATGTCCTGACCCTTTACTTTGGCGCCGTGAACATCAGCAAGATCCGCCATACTTTGTCGGCGTGCCTGCTGGCCGACGCCGCGGGGATTGTGGCGTCGATCGTGATCGGCTTCTTGCTGTTCGGTAATCTGATCGCCGGCTGACGCGCCCTGCGGAGCCCAACCATGCGTGAACCGACTTCCTTGCCGAATCGAATCGTGGCGCCCGCGCTCCGCCCGGGCGACGCGATCGGCGTGATCGCCCCCGCCGGGCCCGTCAATCGCGAGCGACTGCAGCGAGCGCTCGGCCGCGTCGAAGCCCGCGGGTTTCGAATCAAAACCTACGGCGATCTGTTTGCCGAACACGGCTACCTGGCGGGCGACGACGCGCGCCGTCTTGGGGAACTCAACGCGGCGCTTGCCGATCCCGAGACGGCCGCCGTGATGCCGGCCCGCGGCGGCTACGGTTGCGCGCGGCTGCTTGCCGGCATTGACTACGACACCGTTCGTCGGCGCCCCAAGATCGTCACCGGATTTAGCGATATTTCCGCGCTGCACGCGGCGCTGCAGAGTCAGACCGGGTTGGCGACGTTTCACAGCGCGAATCTTATCGACGGCTGGGGCGACCCCGAGCCGCCGACCGATTGGGTTGAGCAGGCGTTTTGGCAAATGCTCAAGGGCGAGACCAATGCTGCAGTTGACGAGGACGTTGACTCGGCTGGGACCCTGCCGCCGGCCGGGGCGGAATCGAAGAGGGAAACGCTCGTTGCCGGCGTCGCCGAGGGGATGCTCATCGGCGGCAACGCCGCGGTCTTCACCGGCCTCGCGGGCTCGCCCTATCTGCCGGACTCACGCGGGGCGATCCTGTTTCTCGAAGACGTCGGCGAGCAGCCCTACCGCATCGACCGCATGCTCGCGCAGCTCAAGTTGAGCGGCTATCTTGACGAGGTAGCCGGCGTGCTGCTCGGCCAATTCACCGATTGCACCGCCGCCGACGAGAAACCGTCATTGGACCTGGCGACGGTCTTTGCCGACTATCTGCAGCCGCTGGGCGTGCCGGTGCTTGCCGGGTTCCCCAGCGGTCACGTGCGCGACAATCTCGCCTTGCCGCTGGGCACGCGCGTGCAGCTCGATGCCGATCGGCAGACGCACGCGATTCTCGAACCGCCGGTCGCGAAATAGGCTTTGCCTTCCCCATCGTCTTCTTGGACTCTTGAAGCGAAGCCCAATCTGCGCGTTCCGATTCAATTGCCGTACAGAAGGTACTGCTGGCGGTGCTCGCGGAACTCTTCCAGTTCGGGCTCATAGAGTTCGCGCAGCGACTCGGCAGATCGCCCCGCTTGGATGGCTGCTAGGATCGCGGCATTGCCCAGCAGACGATTGAACCGCTTCGACTCCCACTGGTCGGGGTAGAGTTTGCGAAGGGCGCACGCGATCTGCAGCCCGACGTCGACCGGCGCGATGGCCGCCCGGTCGGTGATCACGATGTTCACGCCGCCGCACGCTTCGTTGGCAAACTTGCTGGCGTCGGGCGTGAATTTCACCGGCACGAAGCTTACGCCCGGCAAATGCGCCTGGTTGAGCTCGGCAGCCAACTCGATGGCGTCGATCCAGGGGGCGCCAAGCACTTCAAACGGCGTATCAGTTCCGCGGCCGACCGAAACGTTCGTTGTTTCCAGCAGGCCGACGCCGGGGTAGAGCACGGCTTCGGCGAGCGACCGCATGTTGGGCGAGGGGTTGACCCATACGAGTCCCGTTGCGTCCCAATACTCGCTCCGGCGCCAGCCTTCGACCGGAATCACTTTCAGATCCATCTTCAGCTGACGCTCCGCTCGAATCAACTCGGCGAGTTCCCCCACGGTCATGCCGTGGCGCACCGGCAGGCGGTGGTAGGCGACAAACGACTCGCTGCCTGGGTCGAGCATGGGGCCCTCGACGTCGACGCCGTTGATGGGGTTGGGGCGATCGAGCACGACGAACGGCACGCCCGCTTCGGCGCAGGCGTCCATTGCCTCGCCCATGGTGCTGATGAAGGTGTAGAAGCGGGCGCCAATGTCCTGGATGTCGAAAACCATCGCGTCGAGTCCCGCCAGTTGCTCCGCCGAGGGGCGCCGCGATTCGCCGTACAGGCTATGCACTGGCACGCCGGTCGACTCGTGCCGCGTGTCGCCGATATGCGACTGGTCGAGTTTGCCCGCGATGCCGTGTTCGGGGCTGAAGATGGCGACCAGTTCCACGTCGGGCGCCGCGTGGAGCAGTTCGATGGTCGACGCGCCGTCGCGGTTGAGTCCCGTGTGGTTGGTGATCAGCCCGACCCGTTTGCCGGCCAGCGCGCGGAAGCCGTCGCGCTGCAACACGTCGATTCCCGTGAGCACTGGCGTTTGGTTTGTTTCCGATTCATCGCCGTCTGCGGCGTCTGCCTGCCGGTTCTCTCCGACAATCGCGGCCGCCGCCACCGCGCCGATTCGCCCGGCCAAGTCATTCACGCTCCCCGAGCCATCGGGATGAACGCGATTGGAGAGAAAGATCACGAACAGATCCAAGTCGGGGTCGATCCACAGCGCCGTGCCCGTGAAGCCGCCGTGCCCGAACGCCCGGGAGCTGAACAGTTCGCCGCGGTTCGAAGAGTAGCGACTCGCGGAATCCCACCCCAATGCGCGGAACGAGCCGGAGACGTCGCGCGGGCGAATCATCTCGAGCACCGCGGCGCGACTGAGAGGGCAGGGGGGGGCGTCGGCGGTTCGGCACAGGCGGAGCATCGCGTCGCAGTATTTGGACAGGTCCTGGGCCGTGGAGAAGAGCCCCGCGTGACCCGCGACGCCGCCCAGCAAATACGAACGCGGATCATGCACTTCGCCCTGCATCCAATGCCCCTCGCGCTGCTCGGTGGGCGCTGCGCGCTGGCGGAGCGGTTCGGCCGGCAGGTAACCCGTCTCACTCATGCCCAACGGCTGAAAGACGTGCTGGGCGGCATACTCGTTGAGCGGCATTCCCGTCACGCGCTCGACCAGTTTGCCCAGGACTTCGAAGTTGACGTCGCTGTAGATGAACTCCGTCCCCGGCGTCTTGATCGGTTCGAGGGCGTAGATCCGCCGCCAAGCTTCGTCGACGCCCTGCTCGTAATCCGCCAGCGAATTGTCGGGCACCAGGCCGCTATGGTGCGTGAGCAGCTGTTCGACGGTGATCTGGTCCTTGCCGCCGGCGGCGAACTCGGGGATGTACTCGGCCACTGGCGTGCGCAGACGCACCAATCCTCGCTCGACCAGTTGCATCACACTGGTGGCGGTGGCCAACGGCTTGGTCAGCGAGGCCATGTCAAAGACCGTGTCAGCGGTCATCGGCTTGGGCTCGGGAAGCAGTTGCCGATTGCCATAGGCGCGACAGAACGCCGGCCCGCCGGTACGGCCAATCGCCAACACGCACCCGGGGAGCTTGCCGCGCTCAATCTCCGGGGCGACGAGCGCCTCGATCGCGGTGAGACGATCGAGATCGAATCCCATCTCCGCGGCCACGACGGACTGGCGATCCCGGGCCAGCAGCGGCGCCGCCGCGACGACGACGCTAATAAACGTGGCCTGCACGGCGACGATACGGAGTTTTGCGATCAAGGTGCGTTGGCTCATGGCGTGTCGAACGGGGATTGAGGACTACGAGTTTTCGGCGACGGTCTCGTCGTTAGGATCGGACAAAAATCTCTGAAAACACAGGCCGGCGACGAACGTGATCACGGCTCCAATTGCCGCGTACCATGGCCAGTCGACCTTCGTCATCCGCGCGACGATGGTCAGCAAGGCCACGCCGACGGCGAATCCCAAGAGCGCCGATTTTTCGCGCACTGTCTTGGCCAAGACGCCGAGCAGGTATAGCCCCAACAACGGGCCCCAGGCAAAACTGGCAATCGACAGCACGCTGCCGACCACGCTGTCGGTAATGCCGGCCGCGTCCGCCACCAGCGCCCCGGCGACCTGGAGAATTCCAAACATAATGGTCAGCAGCCGACCTGCTCGCAGCTGCGAATGTGCGTCCGCCGTGGCGAGTTGCGGCAACAAGTCGTTCGCCAACGCTGTGGCCGATGAGTTCAGCGAACTGGAAAGCGTCGACATCGCGGCCGCAAACACCGCCGCCAGAGTCAGCCCCATGAGTCCCACGGGCAGTTGATGCACGATGAAATGCGAGAAGACTCGATCGTTGTGATCGGCGAAAGCCGCTGACCCTGCGGGGAACTCAGCGTAGAAGCACGCCAGTGCGGCTCCGATGATCAAGAACAGAGCAAACTGAGCGCACACGACCAGTCCGCTCGCAATCAGTGCGGTCCGTGCCGAGGATTTCGATCGCGCCGACAGCAGCCGCTGCACTGTGAGTTGATCCACGCCGTGGGTGGCGGCCGTCAGAAAACCTCCGCCAATGAGCCCGCCCCAAAACGTCATGCCGCCCGTTGTCAAACTTGGATTGAAATCAAGCACCTGCAGCCGGCCGGTGCTGTCGGCAAAGCTCCACATCTGACTCCACCCGCCCGGCAGCCGGTGGACAATGACCAGCAGCGCCGCGACGCCGCCCGTCACATAGACCACGAATTGCAGACAGTCGTTCCAGATGACGGACTTCACGCCGCCGAAGTAGGTGTAGGCAATGGTGACGACGCCGATGATTAGCACGCAAGCGGCAAAGTTCAGCTGAATCGCTTCGCGCAACGCGATCGCCGTCAGGTACAGCCGCAGGGCGTCGCTGACGTTGCGGGTTGCCAGGAACAACGCCGAGGCGACTTGCCGCGACGTTCGGCCAAACCGCTGTTGCAGCACCTCGTAAGCGGTGAACGGCTCGCCGCGAAAGTACAGCGGCAGCAGCAGGATCGCCGCGCCGATGCGTCCCACGATGTAACCGAACGTGATCTGCAAGAAGGTCATGTTTCCGTGGGCCGCGAACGCCAGGCCGGGGATGCTGAGAAACGTGACCGTGCTGGTTTCGGTGGCGACGATTGACAGCAGAATCGCCCAGCCGGGCAGCGTGCGTCCGCCGAGGAAGAAGTCGGAGGCGGTTTTTTGCCCGCGGCCAACCCACAAGCCCAGTCCCAGCACGGCGGCCAGGTACGCGCAAATGACCGCGGAATCGAGCGGCCCGATGGGCATGTTCCACCCGGCCAGATTGGTCGCCGCGAATGTCATGTGCGCATTTCAGAGGTTTTTGCGAAAGGATCGATTGGGTCGCTCTGGAGCACGAAAACACTAACTCCCTGGAAACTCTTCCGACGGGCCGGGCGCCGTGATGGCGCCCTCTGCTGGCGGCGTTGTCGAATTGCAGTATAGCCGCTAGTTTTCCGGGCTAAACGGGGCTCGCGCAGGGGTTACTCTTTTTCGCGCATCGCATGTGGGTGGGTTGGCCAATCGCGACTAGAATCAGAGCATGCTCAACGAACTCACTACCGAAGCTCGTAATCCCGCTTCCGAAGTCTTGGATCGCCTCGACTCGTTAGAGTTGGTGCGCCTCATCAATTCCGAGGACGCCAAGATTGCGGCCGCGGTGGCTGCCGAAGAGCACACGATCGCCCAGGCGATTGACGTGATCGCCAATCGCCTGACGCATGGCGGTCGACTCATCTATATCGGGGCCGGAACCTCAGGTCGGTTGGGCGTTCTCGACGCATCGGAATGCCCGCCGACTTTTAACGCCGATCCGAAGCAAGTCGTTGGACTGATTGCGGGCGGGCAACGCGCCATGTTTCGCGCCGTCGAGGGCGCGGAAGACTCGCCCACGATGGCGGCCGACGACTTGCAGGCGATCGACCTGTGCAGCCATGACGTGCTGGTCGGCATCGCCACCAGCGGTCGCACGCCGTACGTCATCGGAGCGTTGGACTACGCCCGGTCGCAAGGCGCCTACACGATCGGATTGACGTGCAATCGGGATGCATTGCTCAGTTCACGCGTCGAACTGTGTATCACGCCCGTCGTGGGACCGGAGGTGCTCAGCGGCTCTACGCGGATGAAGGCCGGCACGGCCACCAAGATGGTGCTCAACATGCTCACCACCGGCGCCATGGTGCGAATGGGCAAGACGTACGGCAATCTGATGGTCGACCTGCAGGCGACCAACACCAAGCTGTTGGAGCGCACCCAGCGCATTGTGAGCCACGTGACCAACCTGCCGCCGGACGCTGCGATTGAACTGCTGCAGAAATGCGATGGCGAGTTGAAGACCGCCATCGTTTCGCATCGCTTGGGGGCTAGCCCGGACGACGCGCGTCACCGACTGCATGCGGCGCACGGCCATTTGCGCCGCGCCCTGGAGGGCGTTCCGTCGACCAACGGCCACGCCACGACGAACGGGCAAGGATGAGCGCCGATTCGGCCGCCTCGGGCGGCTCGGCGCCTGCTCCTGAGATCTTCTTGCTGGGCGTGGACGGCGGCGGCACCAAAACGGCCGCTTGGCTCGCTGTCGCCAACGGGATGCTGGAACCCAGAATTGTCGGTCGCGGCCGCGCCGGATGCTCAAACCCGCGAGCCATCGGCCTGGAGTTGGCTCAAACCGAGTTGGCCAACGCCGTTGCCGCCGCGTGGGTCGACGCCGGCCAGACCGCTCGTCCCGCCGACTTTGCCGTGCTGGCCGTCGCCGGTGCGGGGCGACCTGATATCGCCGCGGCCATGTCGGCGTGGGCCGTCTCAGCCGGTTTGGCGTCGCGCGCCGAGATGGTTCATGACGCCGAGGCCGTGCTCGCGGCCGGCACGCCCGACGGCTGGGGAGTCGCGCTGATCGCCGGAACAGGCTCGTCGGCCATCGCCATCGCTCCGGATGGATCGCGACACGTCTGCGGCGGCTGGGGCTACCGGTTCGGCGACGAGGGCAGCGGCTACTGGCTTGGCCGCGGCGTGTTGGCGGCCGTCTCGCGGGCCGTCGACGGCCGCGAACCGCCGACGGCGCTCACCGAGATTGTGATGCAGCACTTCGGCGTCGCCGATTGTCGAGCCATTGTGGAAACGCTCAATCACGCCCCCAACGATCGCCAGGCGATCGCGGCGTTGGCGCCCTCCCTGGCCATCGCCGCTGAGCAGGGCGACGTCGCTGCTTGCCAGCTGCAAAATGACGCGGCCGACGCTCTGGCGGCCCTCGTCGCGGCCGCCGTTAAATCGCGACAACTGCCGCACGGATATCCCTTGGCTGTCGCGGGGGGCGTGCTCTGCGGATGGCAAGCGCTGCGGGAACAGGTCGCACGGCGGCTTGGCGGAAGCCCCGTTCCGCCAGGCGACGTCCAGCTCGTTCCCGATCCGGTCGCCGGCTGCTTGAGGCTCGCCGCGATGCGCTCGGCGGCGGCGAATTAGCCCGCCGCTACTTGAAAACCGCTACCGTGCCGCCGGCACGCGGCTGGTCGCAACCCGTGGTTTCGGGAATCGTCAGCGGCAATCCTCGCTGTTGACGAACCGCCAGCCAGGCGAAACATTCGGCTTCGAGCGTATCGGGGTTCAATCCAAACTCGTTCACCACGCGAATCTTGCCGAGCCGCTGGCTCAACAGTTTCATCATCACGGGGTGATGCACGCCGCCGCCCGTGACCCAAGTACACTTGGGCATCCGCGGCAACTTCGCGACCGCGCGATACACGGCCTCGGCCGTCACCGCGCACAATGTGGCGGCGCCGTCCTCGACGCTCAAGTGCGAAACGTCGACGTGGTCGAAGTCGTACCGATCGGCGCTCTTGGGCAACGGCTGTTGAAAAAACGGCGTTGCCAGCGCGGCCTCGACGGTTTCTGCATCGATCTTTCCCGCGGCCGCGAGATGCCCGTCGCGATCGTGCGGCATGTCGGCCATCGTCACGGCCCACTCGTCCAGCAGTCCGCACCCAGGGCCCGTGTCGCCGGCGATGATCTCGTCGTGATCGCCCAGCCACGTGACGTTGGCCACGCCGCCCAAGTTGAGCACCAAAGTCGGTCGCGGCTCGTCGCTGAACAGGGCCCGATGGAACATCGCCACCAGGGGAGCACCTTGCCCGCCGGCGGCCATGTCGCAGCGGCGAAAATCGCTGACGACCGGCAACTTCAGTTCACGGGCGAGCGTCCAGGGGTTGCCAATCTGCAGCGTCATCCCGCTGCCCGGCAAATGGCGAACGGTGTGCCCGTGAAAACCGACGAGCTCGACTTTTTTGGCGAGCTTCGCTTGCTGCGAGAAGAGTTGCTTCACCGCCTGCACATGGTGATCGGTGATATCCGCTTCGATTTGCAGCAGTTCATTCAGCGGAATATCGTGCTGCGAGGCCTCCAGCAGCCGAGCCCGCAGATCGCTGTCGTAGGGGAGCGTAATCCCGCCCAAGAACCCGATTTTCGTCTCGCCGTCCGTCTCCAGGAGGGCGGCATCGACGCCATCGCCTGAAGTGCCGCTCATCAGGCCGACTGCGAGAGTTGTCATAATTGCAGTGCTCAGTGAAAGGACAGACGCGGAGTGGAGCGAGAGTCGACAGCCCTCCACATTAGCCAGCTTACCGTATCGTCGATCGCTGGGAAGCGACAATTTCGACCCAGTTTCTCGTTATTGCGCAGACTCGCGACCAATCGGAAACTACAATAGTCCAAGTACGACGATTCGCGTCCTGCCCCCTGGGGCTGATCACGACAGAGGCTTCTTCCTATGTCCGACATGGGATATTTACGGCGGGTCGCCGTGCTGGTTGAGACTGACGACAGTTGGGGCTGCAGCGTCATCCGCGGCATCTACGACTACTCGCGGCGGCAGGGGCCGTGGAACCTGCTGATCGACCCCAGCGACCGGGGCCAACGCCCGCTGCTGCCCGATCGCTGGAACGGCGACGGCGTGATCGCTCGCCTCAGCAGCCGCTTGCAGGTCGACCAGATTCTCAGTCGCGGTCTGCCGATCGTGAACGTCGACACGCTCTTCTCAGGGCTCGACGGAGTGTACGACGTCATCACCGACGATGCGGCGCGCGCGCGGCAGGCGTTTGACCATTTTCGCGATCGCGGGTTTGAGCAGTTCGCCTACTTCGCGCCGCCAAACGTACGGTATTCAAACAGCCGCGGCGAGCAGTTCATTGAATTGGTGCGCAGCGAAGGATATCAGTGTCACCAGTACAAGCCCGGTTATCGCGCGGGTCGAAAGATCACCTGGGCCGAGCAGCAGCGTCGCGTCACGCGGTGGCTGTCGTCGTTGCCGCGGCCGATTGCGGTGCTCTCGGTCGACGCGCACCGAGGACGGCAACTCGCCGAGACGTGTCAACTCACCGAAGTTCGCGTCCCCGATGAAGTGGCCATCCTCGCTGGCGACACCGACGACTTGATGTGCGAGGTTTGCACGCCGCCCCTCTCGAGCGTGGCGGTCGCTGGTCGCCGGATTGGCTTCGAGGCGGCGGCGCTGCTGGAACGCCTGATTGTCGGCCAAAAGCCGCCGGCCGAGCCGACCCGCATTCCCCCCAACGGCGTCATCGCCCGGCAGTCGACCGACATCCTGGCCATCGACGACGACACGGTCGTGCGAGCGCTGCGGTTCATTCAGGCGCATGCGTTCCGCGACATTGTGGTGAAGGACATTCTGCGCGAACTGCCCGTCTCTCGCCGGAGCCTGGAGATCCAGTTTCGCAAGTTTTTGGGGCGGTCGCCCGCCGAGGAGATACGCCGGGTGCGGCTGGAAAAGGGCCGCGAACTGCTGTCGAACTCCGACATGTCCATCGCCGAGATCGCCTCGGCGAGCGGCTTCGCCAACGGCACGCGGTTCGGAGTGGCATTCCGCAAAAAGTTCGGCATGGCCCCGCTGGCGTATCGCAAGCAGGTGACGAAGCCGTAGCGGGCGGTCGCTGCGGCTGCGCACCGAAATCTTGCCACGGCGCAGGCTTGGCTCAGCCCCGGTTGCGTGGGTTGGCGGGCAGGTTAGACTCGGCTTAGTGAGCGCACGGCGCGACAATCCGCCAGAGCGTTGCTGCGAAACGGACAGCTGTAGCCAATTCACATAGGTATTTTACGAAGAGAGGCCCGTGATGCGTCACCCGCAACCATGCCGCAAGACGCGAGATCAACTACTGACCCAGATCGGCGCTTGGCGCCGTTGGGCGGCCATCGCGACTGCAGCGACCGCGGTGGGCTGCAGCAGCGGACCTAGCCGCATCAAGCCGCCGGGCATCGACGCCGGCGACGCCGGGGCAGAGGCCATTGAAATGTACGACAAGGATGGCGACGGAATGATTGCTGGGTCCGAGCTTGACGCCGCTCCAGGAATAAAATCCGCTCTCGAGACGATCGATGTCAGCCCCGCGGACGGGAAGGTCTCGGCGGAAGAGATCGCAGCCCGTGTCGAAGCTTGGCAGTCAACAGGAATTGGCGTTATGGCGGTGAGCTGTTTTGTGACTCTGGACGGACAACCGCTCCAAGGCGCGACAGTCACCTTTGAGCCGGAGCCATTCCTCGGCGAGAATATTAAAGCAGGAACGGCGGAACTCGGCCGATCTGGCAGCACTGTGGCGTCAATCCCAAAGGACCAGCGACCGACGTCTGATACGCCCCCGGGACTGCAGTTGGGGCTCTATCGTGTTCGGATATCCAAGAAGGAAAACGGTCAAGAAACCGTACCCGCCAAATACAACGAGGAGACGGTCCTGGGGCAGCAGATTTCACCGGACGATCCCGCTGTAGCTGGGCAGCGAGTACGATTTCAACTGTCAACTAATACGCGTTCTAGTCTGAAGTAG
>JAGQOU010000097.1 GCA_020427145.1 Planctomycetales bacterium
ATCAGCGCCCGCGTGTTCATCATGAAGGCCACGCAGGCGCTATCCCGCGGCGAACATCCGCACAGCCGGGCGGCCAGTCCGCAACCGACCAACTTGCCTGCCATGGCGACGCCAGCGACGGCCGCGGTGACGCCCCAATGCAGCCCGCCCTCCAGCCGCCCAATATCCGTCTGCAGACCGGTGTAGGTAAAAAAACTGGCAGTAGCATCGCAAACACCAGCGGGCGCCACTGAGCGGTCACGGCCTCCGCCACGCGTCGGTTTGTCGACAAGGCCGCACCTAGGACAAAGGGACCAAATGCTGCGAACACGCCCAGACTGCTGGTCGCTGCCGCGGCCAACAGCACCAACACCAGCAATACGGCCGATTTTGCCGTTGAGAGCGGCTGTTCTAGCGGCGACAGGAGGGCCGCTTGCGTGGTTGCCGGTCGCTCAGCGGCGAGGATCCGCAGAGTGACGGGCCTGACGATCAGAAACACCAACGCCGCGAAGGCCAGAATCGACGCCGCAGTCGTTCCCAGAGCGACCCAAGAGAACTCCCCGCCGACGACCGACGCCACGACAATCAGCAACACCCAGCCCACGACGTCGTCGACCACGGCAGCCGTGATCGTCAGCGTCCCGATGGAAGTCCGCTGAAGCCCCAGTTCGATCATGATCCGCCCCAGGATGGGGATTGCGGTGATCGACAGGGCCGTGGCGAGAAACAGGGCGAAGCCAGTCCGCGGCACGTCGGCGGCGACGACGGGATGAATCGCCACGGCCAAGGCGGCGCCCAGCGCGAACGGGACGGCGATCCCCGCCGCCGCGACCGCGCCCGCAGTGCGACCCACATGCCGCAAATGGCTGAAGTCAAACTCCAGCCCCACCAGGAACATCAACAGCACCAACCCGAGTTCGCTCAGCACGCGCAATGCAAACCGCGTCTCGACGTCCGCGGCCAGCGTGAGCCACTCCGGAGCCAGCCGACCCAGGCACGATGGTCCCAGGAGCAAACCCGCGAGGATTTCGCCGACCACCTCGGGCTGGCCGATGGCCCGAAAGACCACCGCACCGATCCGCGCCGCGGCGATGATGGCGGCCAGTTGCACGAGCAGCGGCAGAAACAATTCGTGAAAGTTGCTCATTGGCAAAGGTCGATCGCCGCGCAGCGCGACGGATTGCAGGAGAGCCGTCAGGATTTCAACATTCGCCACAGGCGCCAGCCGGCTACGCCCGTCGCCAGCGTCCAGGCCCTTGCCATAGATAGCATAGCCGCGAAGCTCATGTTTCGCTCCTGCCGGTCGCGGGCGATCGTGGGAGGGACGCTCGAGCGGCCAGGCGCGGAAATCGCAGGAAATTGCCCAGTCCAATGGCGTTGCCCGCCATTGCAAACACCAGACCGAGTCGAGACGCCCATCGCTCTTGCGGCATCGTGAGTTGTCACCTGCGAGGCAGCCCCTGACAATCAAACACGGCAAGTGCAGGGCCGAGGCACGCCGGGGCCCTATGCAATCGGCGTACCCACGCCCGCCCGATCGGATTGCCCAAACGGCAGGCGCCGGGGCCAAATTTCACGGTTTGCGGCCATATCCAAACCGCAAGTCGTTCGGGATAATTCGCAGTTGACTGGAGTTGCGGTCAAAATCTGTACAGGGGATTGCCAAACTGTGAAACTCCCGCTGCTGTGGCGGATGATCTTGCCGACCATCGTTGTCAGCACGCTGCTGCTGGGGATCGGACTGGGGATGGCGGTTTACGTCTACCGCTCCAATGCAATCGTTTCGGAGCAACTCGACGATCAGGTGGCCGCGGTGCTCGCGGCCGAGGAACTTGTTTTGGCGGTTCGCGATACGCGGCTGGAACTGGAGCATTTTGCCGCGTCCGACGAACCTGAATTCCTCGTGGCCGCCCAGGAGGCGGTCGCTCGAGCCTTGGCCCACGCCCGCAGCCTTGCTGCGGAAACGAATGTCACGATCGCGCGGCGTCTCGTCCCCGAGCTGGAACGCTTGGCCGAACGCATCGCGCGCGTCGCGGCGGCGCCAGATGAAGTGCCGCAGGCCATCGGCAGCGAGGACGTTGCGCAACCGCTTGCCGACGCGGTCGCTGCGTTGCGAGCCGAACGCGAGGCGGTGACCGTAGACAGCCGCGAGAATCGCGCACTTGCCGGCCGCATCGGCACAAGCGTTGCTTTACTCGGCGTCTGCGGCGCCGCGGCCGGGATCGTCACGGGGCTGGGCGTCGCGCGGGGCGTGGCCCGGTCGGTCGAGGAACTGGGGGGCGCCGTCCACTCGCTCCACGAATCGCTGACCGAAGGCGACCCTCCTACTCGCCCCCCCACCGAACTTCGCGAACTGGTCACTGCGATGAGTCACGTTCGCAACCAAACCGCCGGCATGGTCACGGAACTGGAGCGCACCCGCGAGTCGGCGGCGCGCGCTGATCAGCTGGCCGCCGTCGGCCAGCTGGCGGCAGGGATTGCCCACGAGCTGCGCAACCCGCTCACCGCGGTGAAGCTGCTGGTCGATTCGGCGCTCGACGAAGCGACCGGCCTCGACGACCGCGAATTGGGCGTCATCGCCGAAGAAACGCAACGGATGCAGCAAATGTTGCAGACCTTTCTCGATTTTGCTCGACCGCCTAAACCCGCGATGAAGGAGGTGGCCGTCGACGATCTCTGCCGTCAGGCGGTGGAAGTGGCGCGCCCCCGTGCGAAACGATTGGGGATCGAGATCGAACTGCCGGAGGATCCGCAGATCCGCATCTCCGCCGACCCCCAACAATTGCGGCAGGTGCTGCTGAACCTGTTGATCAATGCCATCGACGCTCAACCCGACGGCGGCCGCATCTGCCTGAGCTACCCCAGCAGCGAACCCGACGGCGACGTGGCGATCGAAGTCGCCGACGCGGGGCCGGGGATTGACGACGAGGTCGCCGACCGAATTTTCGAGCCGTTCGTCAGCACCAAAGA
>JAGQOU010000098.1 GCA_020427145.1 Planctomycetales bacterium
GATGCCGTCGCCGGCCATCGCCACCGTGCGGCCTTGTTCGCGCAGTTGCCGCACGTAGTCGTGCTTGTCCTGGGGCGAGACCCCCGCTTGGAGTTCGTCGATGCCGAGTTGCTCGGCCACCGCGCGGGCGGTCGCCTCGGCGTCGCCGGTGAGCATGACAATCTTCAGGCCCAAGTCGTGCAGCCGCGCCACGGCATCGGCGGTGGTGTCTTTGATGGGATCGGCGATCGCGATGGCGCCCAGCAGTTCGCCGTGCGCGCTCGCCAGCACCAGCGTCTGCCCCTGTTGCTGCCCCTCGTCGACGAGCCTCTGCAGTTCTGCGTCGAGCGACGCGCCGCCGTCGACGATGAAATCGCGTTTGCCGACGCGAATCGTACGACCCTCGACCTGGGCCGAGACGCCGCCGCCGGTGGTGCTTTGGAAGTCTTCGGCGGCGGCGATCTTCAGCTCGCGCTGCCGAGCCGCTTCGACGATGGCGCGTGCCAGCGGGTGTTCGCTGGAGATCTCCACGGACGCTGCCGCCTGCAGCACGGTCGCCTCGTCGACGCCGGAGGCGGGGTGGATCGCCACGACGCGCGGCCGGCCCTCGGTCAGCGTCCCCGTCTTGTCGACGATGATCGCGTCGACCTTCTCCATGGTCTCCAGGGCCTGAGCGTCCTTGATGAGCACGCCCTCGCGGGCGCCGCGGCCGACGCCGACCATCACCGACATCGGGGTGGCCAATCCCAGCGCGCACGGGCAGGCGATAATCAGCACGGAGATCGCGGCGACCAGCGCATGGGGGAACTGCGGTGCGGGCCCCCAGATCATCCACGCGGCGAACGCCAACAGCGAGGCCGCCACAACCGACGGCACGAACCACGCCGCCACGACGTCGACGAGGCTTTGAATCGGCGCGCGGCTGCGCTGGGCCGCGGCGACCATGTCGACAATGCGGCTGAGCACCGTGTCGGAGCCGACCTGTTGCGCTTTGACCAACAGCGCGCCGGTTTGGTTGAGCGTGCCGGCGGAGACCTTGTCGTCGGGCCCTTTGTCGACCGGCACGGGTTCGCCGGTCAGCATCGACTCGTCGACCGAACTGCGTCCCTCGGCAATGACGCCGTCGACCGGCATCTTCTCGCCGGGTCGCACGCGCAGGACGTCGTCGATGCGCACCTGTTCCAGCGGCACGTCCTGTTCGTCGCCGTCGACGACGCGGTGGGCCGTCTCCGGCGCCAGTTGCAGCAGTTCGCGAATCGCGCCGCTGGTGCGACGGCGGGCGCGCTGCTCGAGCACCTGCCCCAGCAGCACCAGCGTGATGATCACGGCGGACGCTTCGAAGTACAGCGGCGGCCGGCCGTGTTCGTAAAACGCCTGCGGAATCACCTGCGGAAACACAACGGCCAGCACGCTGAACGCAAACGCCGTCAGCGTGCCGATTGCAATGAGCGTGAACATGTTGGGGCTGACATGAAGTATCGATTGCCACCCCCGGACCAATAGCGGCCAGCCGCACCACAGCACCACCGGCGCCGCCAACGCCAGCTGCAGCCAGCTCTCCGCCTGGGCCGACAGCCACGATTCCACCGGGAGGCCAACCATCGGACCCATTGTCATCACGAGCAGCGGCACGCTCAGCGCGGCGCCGATCCAGAACCGCAGGGTCATCCGCGCCGTGTCGGACTCTTCGTCGTCGTCGGCCGCGACCGTTTTGGGCTCCAGATCCATGCCGCACTTGGGGCAGCTGCCCGGGCCGATCTGCTCGACCTCGGGATGCATCGGGCAGGTATAAACCCGGTCGCTTTGGCTGTCTGCTCCACGGGAACTCGGTGCACCGTGGTCTTCAGGCGCCTCGCCATGGTGATGGCGGTGATCGCCCCGCTCGCCGGAATGCAGAGCGTCGCCCCCGCCGACTCCGTGCTCAGCGGCGAACTTCTTGCGACAACCGCTGCTGCAAAAATAGTGCGTTTGCCCGTCGATCGAAAGCAACTCGGCGGTTTCCGTATCGACCTGCATGCCGCAAACGGGATCGGTGGCGGCGCCCATTATGACTTGCTCCTCCTGCTGAACTACGGTTGCTCTGGCGCAACTGTATGCAAGCCCGCGGCTCATGGGAAGCAATCGCGCGGCCAATGAGGAGTTGCATCCGGACGCTACTGCGCCGTTTCGTAGCTGACGATCCCGGCGTCGATATACTGACCGCCGCCGTGTTGGCGGCAGTGGACAGCCAACACGTTGCGGCCGGCGCGCAGCTGCCGACGGGCGGTTTCATCGAGCGGGATGTCTTGATAGCCGGAAGTCCAACCTCCGACAGAGCAGATTTCGCGACCGTTGAGATACACGACCGCTTCTTCGTCGTGATGGAGCCGCAGAAAAAGTCGACTGCGTTGGTCGACGTCGGCGGCGAGCGTGAACTCGCGCCGCAGCCATACGTCGTCGGTGCGCCAGTCGGTGCGAACCACGGCCCCCGGAGTGCCAGCGGTTCCAAAGCCGCCCGGCGCCAGTCGCCAATCGGCGTCGTCGTAGTCAATGGCGGGCCAGTCCTCCTCCGGCGCGTCCTGCGTGTAGCGCCACAACACGGCGCCCTGCTCGGCCGTGTCGGCCATGGCGATCATCGCCAAAGGTCGCCGGTCGACAGTGGCGAGATCGAGGTGATAAATCTTGCCGGAATCGAATCCCACGGCGTACAACTCGCCGGCCAAGTCCTGCATAAACGACGACACGCGACTCTCGCAGCGGCCGATCTCGATTGCTTCAGCGCCGCCGTCGCGACGGGCGGGCATCGCCCAAATGCGGCGCGACTCAAAATCGGCAAACACGTACCAGCCGACCATCGACTGTGCGCGGGCTCCGCGGTAGACGTAACCGCCCGTGACCGACACGCCCAGGCGGCGCGAATAACTGAGGACCGGCGACACGTACACTTCGCCTTCGCGACGATACTGGTCGGAAAACGGTGCGTGCCCTTCGAACACGTTCCAACCCTGATTCTCGCCGCCGCCGACGAGATCGACTTCCTCGTACTGATCTTGTCCGACGTCGCCGACCCACAACTCGCCCGTCGCGCGGTCAAACGTAAACCGCCACGGTTCGCGGAACCCGTAGGCCCAAATCTCGGGGCGTGCGCCCTGGCGGCCGACGAAAGGATTGTCGGCGGGAACGGCGTAGGGCCGATCGCCTGTCGCGCCGTCGACGTCAATGCGAAGGATCTTCCCCAGCAACGTGTCGAGGTTCTGCCCGTGACCGCGCGGGTCGCGTTGGGGGCCCGTATCGCCCATGCCGACGTACAGCATGCCATCGGGACCAAACTCCAGGCAGCCGCCGTTGTGGTCCTGCGTCACGCCTGGCATGTCCAGCAGCAACTTGCGCGCCTGGCCGGATTCGGCCAGCGCGTCCTCGGCAAAGAGTCCCTGCTCGACAACCGTCACGAGTTGTCCGTTCTCTACGCGCTGATACTTTACGAAGTAGCGACGATCGGCGGGGAATTGCGGATGAAATGCAAACCCCAACAGCCCGGTCGCGCCGCCGCGGCGCACTTTTTCGCTCAAATCCAAGAACGGCTGTTGGCGATCGCCGTCGGCACGGCGCTCAATCAACCAGCTCTTGCCGAATTGCTCCAACGCCAGAAACCATCCGGGATGATCCGGGACCTGACCGCACCAAGTGGGCAGTTCGATCTGCACTCCGTCGTCGAACAGCGATGTCAATTCCACCGGCGTCGCTGCTGGCGGGATCTCGGTGCGGGCGCCAGCCGCCGCTTCGTCGTCCGCCTGCCGAAGCGATTGCAAGTAGGCGATCAGGTCGGCGAATTCTTCGACCGACAAATTCGATTGAAGTCCCTCAGGCATCAGC
The DNA here is from genome assembly GCA_020427145.1 of Planctomycetales bacterium. Lineage (GTDB taxonomy): Bacteria > Planctomycetota > Planctomycetia > Pirellulales > Lacipirellulaceae. The sequence goes on from JAGQOU010000098.1 coordinate 3,832, forward strand.
GACGTGTCGCGCGGGAACGACTCGTCGATTTCCTCGTGCGGCACGCGGATGGTCTTGCCTTGGTCGTCAATGAGTTCGATCCAGTCGTCCGTAGCCCGTTGCACGACGCCGACGTGGGAGAGACCGTCGACGGTCAGCACCACCGTCGCGCCGTAGCCCACCGCGATGTCGCGCGATGGTTCGAGAACGGCGCGAATCAGACCGGCCCGATCGAATTTGTCGCCAATCGCGAACAGGTCGGGACCTGCTCCGCGATGGGTGCGATCGACCGAATGGCAGGTCGAACAGAGAGCCCGTCCGCCGTCGGCGAACAGCTTCTGGCCTCGATCGGCGTCGCCGCGATGCTCGGCCGCGTAGGAGGCGTAGTCCGCCGGAACGGCGGACGCAGTTTGACCGACGACGCGCGTCAGCGCGCAGGCCGCATTCAACGCGACGAATGCCACGGAGAACAGCCGCAAGCGCGGCGCAATGTCGCCGCCGGGGCGACCGGTCGTGCGGCGTGCAATCGAGAAAGCGGCAGGCATCACGCACCGTGCGAGGCGGACAGAGTGCAGAGTGCGACGCGTCAACGATTAGCGCGACGCGAGAGAGCGCGACAACGCCGTCAAGTTTACTCGCCCCGCAAGTCGATCGCCAACCGCCGGCGGATTTCTCAATTCGCGCGAAGACAGTTTGCGCCCGTTACCGCCCCAACACTTCGTCGTAGATGACCGCCGTGCGTTGGGCCATGATCTCGGCGGAGAATTTGGCCGCGTGCCGGAGTTGGGCGCTCTTGCTCATCGCCGGGTAATCGTGCCGGCCGGCGGCGAGCTCCTCGAGTGCCGCGGCCAGCTGACTCACGCTGCCGGGTTCCACCAGCAGGCCGTCGACATCGTGCCGGATTGCCGTGGGGATGCCTTCGACGCGGCTCGCCACCACGGGCACGGCGGCGGCCATCGCCTCCAGCACGACCATCGGCAGGCCCTCGCCGAACAGGCTGGGCAGCACCAGGACGTCGATCTGCGCGAGCTCGCCGGCGATGTCGCTGGCAAAGCCGATCCAGTCGACCGCGTCGGCGAGCCCGAGCCGGTCGGCGAGCGCCAGGACCTGGTCTTCGTAGTCGGTGGTTTCAAAGGGGCCGATAGCGCGCAGCCGCATGTTGACGCCGGTGGAGCGCACGGCGGCGAGCGCCTCCAGCAGCGTTTCGACGCCCTTGCGGGGGCGGAACAACGCGACCATCCCCAGCGTCCACGCGGCGGGCGTCGCGGTGCGCGGCGGTACGTCGATGCCCGGCACGCCGTTGGGAACGCACGCCACCCGATCGCGGGCAAAACCCTGATCAATCATGTACTCGCGCACGCTGTCGCTCACCGCGATCAGTCGGGCGGCGCGGCGAGCGCAGCGGCGCTCGGTCCACAGGTTGAGTCGGTTGACCAAGGTGCGCGTCGAGTCGCGCCCCGCCGGGCTATGCACGTGATACACCAGCGGCACGCCCGTGAGCTGCGCCGCCTGACTGGCCACCAGCAGCGAGCGGGGCGTGTGGGCGTGCAACAGTTGGTAACCCTCGTCGCGAACCAGTTGGGCGACGCGACGGCCGCAGGAGCGGTCGAGCCGACTGCGCATTGGCGTCTCGTAAAGCGGCGCCCCGGCGAACTTGCGCGCCAGCGGAAAGCGATCGGGTTTCACGCAGGCGAACCCGGCTGCGTAGCCGCAGGCCGGCAGATAGCCGCCCAGCAGATCCTGCACGCGCTCGGCGCCCGAGTAGTGCTCGCCGTTGATCACATGCAGCACGCGTGCGGTCTGCGGCAGCGCCGAGACCACCACGGGCGGGGCCAGGGGCAAGGCGATCGTATCAGCAGGCGCAGCGGGGTGGTTCATGGTGAAAGGGTAGGACGAACTGGCGGCCTGGCCCGTCGCGGCGAGCCGTCGGCGACGGGCCCTGTGCTAGCTCGGCAGCGGTCGAAGACAGGTCACGCCGGTTGCGCGGGAAATCGGGCCGGACGCGGTCGGCGCCCATTGCCGCTGGCCGTCGCGGGCGCATAATGCCGCTCGCGCCGTGCAACGCGGGCCGGGCGGCATGCCGGCCGCGGCTCGCAGCCCGTCGCCGAATCGCTCCGCACGCAGCTTCACACCCCCGCAGTTAGCCATGGATCCGCTCGATCTCTCCGATTTCGAACGCAAAGTCGTTTTGCGGCCGCTCACTCTCGACGACTACGACGCACTGGTCGAGATGCACTTGGCGTGCTTCCCGGGCCTGGAGCCGTGGGCGCGGGAGCAGATTGAAAGCCAGCTCGCCATCTTCCCCGCGGGACAGTTTTGCCTGGAGATCGACGGCCGGCTGGCCGCGTCGTCCAGCAGTCTGGTTGTCGAACACGACCCGCGCAACGCCTATCACAACTGGAAAGTGGTGAGCGACAACGGCTACATCCGCAATCACGACCCCAAGGGCGACACGCTGTACGGGATGGAGATGATGGTGCATCCCGACTTTCGCGGGATGAAGCTGTCGCGCCGGTTGTACGACGAGCGAAAGGAGCTGTGCCGGCGAATGAATCTCGCGCGGCAGATCATCGGCGGGCGAATCCCGGGCTACCACAAGCACGCCGACGAGATGTCAGCGCGCGAGTACGTGGAGCGCGTGATGGGCAAGGAGTTTTTCGATCCGGTGCTGACGGCGCAGTTGGCCAACGGGTTCGTGCTCAAGGGGCTGATCCCCAACTACGTGCCCAGCGACGCCGAGTCGGTCGGCTACGCCACGCATCTGGAGTGGGTGAACCTCGACTACCAAGCCGGCGCGCGGCGGCGGTTTCACAGCCCCGTGGAACCAGTGCGACTGGCGGTGGTGCAGTACCAGTTTCGCACGATCAAAAGCTTTGACGACTTCGCCCAGCAGTGCGATTTCTACATCAGCGCGGCCAGCACCGACTACAAGGCGGACTTCGTGCTGTTCCCCGAGCTGTTCACGACCGAACTGCTGTCGTTCATGCCGGCGACGCGCCCGGGGACGGCCGCTCGCGCGCTCTCCCAATTCACGCCGGAGTACCTGGAACTCTTCACCGACCTGGCCGTCAAATACAACATCAACCTGATCGGCGGCTCCACCTTCGTAGTCGAGAACGAAACGCTGTACAACATTTCGTACCTGTTTCGTCGCGACGGCACGCTTGGCAAGCAGTACAAGATTCACATCACGCCCAGCGAGCGCAAGTGGTGGGGCGTGAGTCCCGGCGACAAGGTCGAAGTGTTCGACACCGACTGCGGACCGATCAGCATCCTCGTTTGCTACGACATCGAGTTTCCCGAGCTGGTGCGGATTGCCGCCCAAAAGGGCGCGGGGATCATCTTCGTGCCGTTCAACACCGACACGCGGCAGGGTTACCTGCGGATTCGCCACTGCGCGCTGGCGCGCTGCGTGGAGAACCACGTGTACGTGGCGGTCTCGGGCTGCACGGGCAACTTGCCGTTCGTGGAAAACTCAGACCTGCACTATGCCCAGAGCGCGATCTTCACCCCCGCCGACGCGGAGTTCGCCCGCGACGCGATCGCCGCCGAATGCCAGGCGAACGGCGAGACGATGATCATCCACGACGTCGACGTGGAGCTACTGCGCCGCCACAAGATGCAAGGCGACGTGCAGAACTGGAACGACCGCCGCCGGGACCTCTACAAGGTCGTGTACCAGGAAGACGGCAAGTCGTTTGAGGTGTAGCGCCGCGGCGCGGCGGGTGATCAGTGATCAGTGATCAGTGATCGGTGATCAGTGCCTCGTAACCAGTCGGTAGCCGCGACCTAACTAGGTCGCCGGCGGCGCCGCGCTGGACCGTCGATGTGCTGGCGCAGCGACTCTATTCGCGCTGCGTGTCGCTCGGGGCGGCGGCTTGGGCCGGGTTGCCCATGTCGTCGACAATCACGCGTTTCCACCCCAGCGGCGTGCGGGGGGCGTTGAACAGGTTGCCGAACAACGCGGTCATGGTTCCGTTGATGTTCGGGTCCTCAAAGTTGTACACATGCCGAGAGTTGCCGTCGGGCAGATGGACTTGCAGCGCCTTGGGCTGCATCGTCTTGCGATCGAGCATCACGTCGCATCGCTGGTAGTTGGCGGCGTCGGCCTGCCAGCGCGGATAGGCTTCCAGCCAAATCTGCGTGGCGTCGCTTTGGCGGGCGCGAATCCAGTACCGCTGCGACATCTGGTCGGCCTTGGCGCCAAACAGAAACGGCAGCGGGCCGTTGACGATTTGCTCTCCGCGCAGTTGCTCCGGCAGCGGCATCACGTTGAGCTGCTTGTTGCGATGGTCGTACTCGAACACGGCTTTGCCGTCGCAGACCCAATGCTCGCCGATTTCATGAGCTTGCACTTCCCAAGCGCCGGGAGCGTCGGGGGCCGCATTCTGCGGATCGGCGGGCTTCCACCGCTTGATCTCCTCGATCTTGAAACTTCCCTTGTCGGGCCGCGAGTAAGAAAGTTGGCCGGTGCTGACGACCATCGGGGCGTTGTTGCCGGGCCCGAAGACGTTGTCGTATTCCAACCGGGTGAAGCGGGCGCTGTACGTCTTGATCTTCGAGCTTTCCTGCTCCCACATCATCAACTGCTGTTGCACGTACTGCTGTTCGACTTCGCTAAGTACAAACGGCGGCTGGGGCTGCGGCGGGGCGATGCCGGGACCGGCGGGGGTCGCGCCCGCAGCGGGTTGGGGGCCGTAGGCTGATTGCGGCGGCTGTTGCGCCGCAGGCGGCGCAGCGCCTGGTTGGGCCTGATAGCCCGGCCCACGGTTGGGCGGGCCCAACTGTTGGGCCGACGCGATGGGCGCCACCAGCAGCGCAAATAGGGGCAGGGACAACGAAGCGAACAGAACGCGTCGGGCGATCAGCATCGAATTGATCTCGGTGCGAGGGACAAGCGCGGGGCAGGCCAACGACGCGCTCGCGCCGCAGCGGGGCGGGAGATTAGCAATGCCGCCGCCTTGCGGCCAGAGCGAATCTGCCCTGTGGCAAGCGGCAGCCAGCGCGGTAGCATGGCCCCGTCGCCGGCGCGGCAACTTGCCAGCCTGCAACAGATTGCTCAGCAACGCGGCAAGACCTCGTCCGACAGCCGGATCGCTACGCGATCCGCACACGCATCGCCGTCGGTGCTAGCGCACGTCAGGCTCTGCGGCGCGGGGACTTCGGATCGCGTAGCGATCCGGCTGCGGGGGCGATTTGCTTCTAGGTTCGAATCGCTTGTTCCGCCATCAACTCACTTTGCACCACCTCGCGTAGCCATGCCGACCTGCCAGATTCGTTTTCGCTCGAGCGTCGCCGCGTCCTGCTTGCATATCGCGGCCTGCCGGTCCGCGGGGTTGCCAGCGGCAGACGATCAGTTGGCCGCGGCGACGGCCCAGCCGGTGGACGCGGTGCTGCGCGAGCTCGAATCGGTCGGTTGGCCCGAGGGGCAGGCGCTGCCGTTGCTGGCCAGCTTGGCGTGCGAGTTCCCCACCTACCGCGAGTTGCTCCAACGGTGCGACGCGCGGCTGCGCGGACCAGGACAGCAGGATGATTTGAGCCGTCTTGCCGCGGCGCTGGCGGCGCTGGAGTTGGCCGTCAAGGCGGTTGCCCCGCGATTGGCCGCCGAGCTGCCCCTGCGCGAGCGGCCGCTGCGCGAGCAGTGGGAAGCCCGCGGTCCGGGGCTGTTGCTGTACGTCGCCAAGCAAACCGAACCGCAGTTCGTCGCGGAGTCTGCCGAGGCGGTGTTGGTGGCGCCGTATGTTGGCGGTCACGGTCTGGCCCACGCGGCCACCAATCGGGTCACGTTCGAGGCGGTGCTGGCGAACCCCGTGGCGGAACTTCCCGAGACGGTGCGGCTGGCCTGGCTCGCCGGACAGCTCAACGGCGAGTTGCCCCGCTACGTCGAACGGCTCAACGCTCCTGCGAACCGAGAACTGACCGTCGCCCTGGCCGCGGCGCCGCCGGTGCTGGCGGCGGCGGAATTCGTCGAACTGGCCAGTTGCAACGAGGCGACGTTCGCGCTCGCACTGGGGGCTTGGCACATCCCGGTCGAGCCGCAGACCACCGCTGCCGTGCTATGGCAGTGGTGGTCGACGTACCTGGACAGCGCGACCGCCTGGCCCATAGCGCTGGCGGCGCTGGAGCAGATGCTAGCCGGGGCGACGGGCAACGAGTGACTGGCGACCGGGCAACCCCCGCAATAGCCGCGACCTAACAAGGTCGCCGGCAGCGTCACGTGGGACCCACGATGTGCTGGCAGCGGCGCGCCCGTTCCCGTCAATCGACCTTGACCGGCGGCCCCGCGGCGTCGATCATCCCCGCCCCCATCCCCAGTCGCCTTGGGAGAACTGCGCATGGACCGCGCGCTCATCAATCTGATTCGGTTGACGGCTTGTTTATTGTTTGCCGCCGGCGCCCAAACGCTCGCCGCCCAAACGGCCTACGACTCGGCAGTTCGCCCCGCAACGGCCAGTTCGCCGACGCCGCTGCCGCCGGTCGCCGAGCCACAGCCGGCGCAAACGGTTCGCTTTCAGCGCCGCCCGGTGCAAGTCGGCGACAGGGCGCAGCAAGAGGTCACCGTGGGCCTGCAGCTCTCCAGTCGGTTCACCCAGAGCGGGCAGATTGCCAACGAAAGCCAATCGACGCTCCGCCGCGAACAGCGCCGCCGCATCGAGGTGACGGGCGTGGAGGGTGATCGCATCCAAACCGCCACGATCAAGTTCGATCACAGCCGCAATCAATCGCCCGAGAACCCCGACCCGGAGACGCTCACCGTGCAGGTGGTCGAAGGCAAGACGTACCTGGCCGAGCGTCGCGGGGAAGCCATGCTGGTGACCGACGAGGCGGGCGTGATTCCGCCATTGGACGAGTACAAGTTGGTCGCCGACGTCGCCGAGAACCTCGGCAAGCCCAATCCGCTGGCGAATTTGCTGTTGGAGCGGCCGATTGCCGTCGGGCAGCGGATCCTCGTGCCGCGCGAGGCGGCGGCGAGCGTGCTCGGGCTGCGCGAACAGGTCGGCACGGTCAAACGCTTCGAACTCAGGCTGGAGCGGCTGGAGCCGACGCCTGCCGTCCCTTCGGCCGCGGCGGAACCGGTCGGCGACATCGCCGTGTTTGCCGCGACGATCGAGACGCTGCCAAACGAGTCGACGCCGTTGGAGCTGACGCTCACCGGCATGGTGGCGGTGGAGGTCAGTTCGTGCCGCACCGTGGCGGCCGAGTTCCGCGGCCCGGTGCAGATGTCGACCATCGAACGCACCCGCGCCGACATCTACCAGTTTTCCGCCGCGGGCGACTTGACCGTGTCGATTCGCTCGCAATACGACTGCGTGGCGCCGAAATCGGCGGCGCGAATCCCGCTGAGCTTGCGCCGCTAGTTCGCAGCGCGTTAATTGCTGATGGAGCGGAAGTTGTTGAAGTTGAAGTTTCCGAACGAAAACTGCGGGAACATCGAGTACAGGCCGTTGGTGAAGAACTGGTTGATGAATTCGTTGACCACCAGGATGGGCGCCTTGGGCACCACGACGATGTCGGAGTCGTTCAGCCAAATTTCGTCGGCGGGCGTCGGGCGGCGGCCGTAGAGGGCGCCCTGCACGTCGAGCATCGTGGCCATCAGGCGCCAGTCGTCGCCGCGGCGGAACACGACCACTTGTCGCAGATTGCCGCCGGGCAGCCAGCCGCCGGCCAGCGCGATGGCGCCCATCAGCGTCGTCGGCCCTTCCAGCGTGTACCGACCCGCTTGTCGGACTTCGCCCAGCACGAACACGTTCCGCGGCGCCCGCTGCGTCAGCACTGGCGTCAGCTCCACGCCCGGGATGGTTTCTTGGTAGCGGGCGTTGATCTCCATCCGGATTTCTTCCAGCGTGAGCCCCTGCGCGCACACGGCGCCAAGTCCCGGCAGGTAGATTCGCCCGTCGGGATTGATGACCGTTTGCAGCCGCAAACCGCCCGAGCTGCCCCGGCGGGCGTCGACCGCGTTGATCAGGTCCTCCAGCCGCGTGTTCACCACCAGCGGCGTCACGGTGATCGCCGGGACCTTGTAATACTTCTTGTAGCGCTCTTCGAGTTGCTGCCGCAGGGCGTCGATCGTGAGATTCGCCGCCCGCACTTGTCCCAGCAGCGGCAGGCTGATCGTGCCGTCGGGCTGGATGACCAGCTCGCGGCGAATATTGTCCTTCCCGCCATCGGCGCTGCCGCCGCCAATGGCGTCGCCGGTGAGCGACTCGACGCGGATCTGATCGCCCACCTGCAGTTTGTAGGGATGGCCGGTGACTTCGCGGGTGAGGCGAAAGATAAACGCAATCTGATCGTCGACGCGGATGCGGTACTCGGGCACGTGAGCAGTCCGGGCGTGGCCCACGTACTCGCCCTGGGCGAAGGCTTGCCAATCGACGTTACCCCGCGCTTCCCAGCCAACCTCGCCGAGGCCGCCGCCGGAGGTGCCGTCGACGCCCCAGATCGGGTACGGCGCGGCGGGACTCAGGGCCTGACACAAATCGACCTGCTGCCAGTCGACAACGCGGGGAGGAGGGCCGGCCTCCGGCTCGCCGCGATTGGGAATCGCCAGCACCGCCAGAGACGTCAAGGCGCTTGCGGCCAGCAGGCAGCAGGTGGTTCGCGAGAGGAGCATAGACGTGCGGGCGAGTTCGAGGGTGTTCTTTTGCGGTTCGTTTTAGCCAGCAGTTCGACGGCAAGCAGGTCGCGAATTCTCGGCGGCGCTGCGTCGGGACGGCGGCTATCGCATGAACCTCATATTCGGCGGCAAACCGCCGGCTGGCTGCGCCGCGGGCCCACGGGCCACCTGCGGCGTGCCATAGGGTGTTTGCATGGGTGGCGCCGATCCGGCGAAGTTCGGCGATTGACCCGTGCCGCTCTGGGCGGCGAACTGACCGGGCGGCATCCACGCCACGCGCGGGTCCGGGGTCAGCACGGCCAAACGGGCCGCTTCCTGCTCGGCCAACTGAGCCGCTTGACTGCGTCCCAGCGATCGCTCGACGCGGGCCAGGTTGCGCAACACCACAGGGTTGGGTTGTTCGCTCGCAACTTTCCGCAACAGATCGGCCGATTCGAGGTAGTGCCCCGTCTCGGCCATGAGCACGCCCAATTCATGGGCGGCGAGATAGTTGTCGTCGCGCGCCAGCAAGGCGGCTTGTTGGTAGGAGGCGGCCCGACGCAGCGCCAGCGGGAAATCCGTCTCTGCCGCCGTGTGTTGCTCGGTGGTCAGTTTGCCCAAGGCGTGCAAGGCCATCGAGCCAGCCGGTTCGCCCGCCACCGCCGAGGCCAACTGCCGCTGTGCGTAGCGATAGTAGCGGTCCGCGAGTTGCGCCGGCGGCAAGCCGGCGGCGTCGCCCTCGCGACCAACAGCCGTCTTGTGCGAGCGCAACAGCACCGCGGCTTCCTGGTTCGCGTCGGCGTCGGCGGGGATCGTCAGAAAATCTTCCGCTTCGTCCAACGCCTGCAATCCCTCGGCAAGCGCGGCCGCGCGCCGAACCGCGCCGTGGCGATCATCCTTCGCCTCGGCGATCATGCGCAACACGCCGACAAACTGCAGCCGGGCGGCATAGTAGGCGCCCCGTCGGGCAAGGTCGTATCCAGCGGCGATCATCTCCCTGGCCCGCAGGTCGATTTTTTCGCCCGTGAGCGTGCCGAGGGTCGCGAGGTCCTCGTCCAACTCCGTCTGCGCGGCGGCGCGACTTGTTGTTGTTGGTTCGATTTGTCGAGACGCGTTGGTCCGCGGCGTCGCGGTCGTCGCGATCTCGCCGGACTCGCTGGTGGCGACGCCGGCGGAGTCGGCCGCAGCGGGTTGTTGCTGCTCGAGAAACGCCGTGATTTCCTGTGGTGTTGGCGGATCGAGGGACGGCAACCCGTTGGGAACCGCTTGCGTCGTCGTCACGGACAGGATCGCCGGGGCCGGCGACGCCGCCAAGGGAGCCGTGATCGCGGGCGCCGCTGTTGGCGGCAGCAGCCTGGGTCCTGCGGCGTCGGACTTGCGCGAACCGTCGGCCACTTCCGTCCGCGTTGTCGCTGCCGCCGGAGCAGTCGCCGCCGGCGCGGGGGGCGAAAGCACGGGCGGGGAAACCGATTCGGTCCCCGCGATCACAGGATGGCTGGTCGCGAAGGGGGCGCTCGGCGCAGGAGCGAACGCGGTTGGCGCAGGCGACGATGTTGCCGGCGCGTAGGCGGGCATCGCGGCGAGGGCGCCGGCCGTGATGGTGCTCACCGGTTGCACCCGAGGCGGCGTCGAACTGGGCGCAACCTGCGCTGGTGGGACGTGCCAGGCTTCATGGGAGCCGTATCGGTCGCCCGAAAAGCCATCGGGGGCAGTGGGCAGCGTTGGTCCGGCTGGGCGGAGAATCCACGCACAGACCGGCAGGATCACGCATGCGGCCCAGGCCCACCAGGGGGGCGCGGAGTTATGAGTGTGTCGCGATCGCATGGGGCGCCTTCCTTGGCGAATTGCGAGCTGACGCACGGTGGCGAACGTCGCTCCGACCGCGCGGATTCCTTCCGCGCTCGCTCTTGATATTCGGCCGCTCGGGCCCGGTCGAGGCAGCAAATCCGCTATCACCCCCTCAACCCGTGCAGCTAGCACCTGTCGCGGCCGGCATAACCCGCAAGGTTTACCCGCCCTGCCGGCGCCGCTGATGGCCGCGGATGTAACTCGCTTCTTGCTAACTACTTACCTATTACCAATCGCGATTTCGTCGCGCGGCGGTCGATTTGTTCCCGGCGCCGGCGATCGTCCTGGCACCCCGCGTGGCCCCCTAACGACGATTCGCCGGCTGACCGGGGCAGTTTGGCGTCAATCGCGTCCCCCTGCCCCGCTGGCCTGGTCCCCCACGGCGTCCGGCCAGTAGGCGTACCCCCCAGCCGCATACTGAGCGCGACCGGCATCCCCGGCCAGCAGGCCGCCCCAGCGACAATTGACCCGTAATAGGCCGCATGGTACGCTATCAGGGTCAGGGGAAGCGAAGGCGATGCGAGAATGCTTCGCCGGGCCACTAGGTCGCATTGGACCCGCCCGGCGTCTTCTTCCTCGCCCCTTCGAACGCGTTTCAGCTGCTTTTCCACAAGTCCGCTGGCACGGTCATCGTTCCACAAGGAATCTGCTCCCACGGCGCCTCTGCGCTCACTGTGAGCGTGCGTGACTTGACGACCGCGTTTGGCACGGCGCGGCTCGTTGCGTTTTTTGCTTTTGCTGCGTGCCGGGAGATTTGCGAAGTGTCGCAAGGTACGATTAAGAAGTTGATGGACAAGGGTTTTGGCTTCATCAAGGGCGAAAGCGGAGAGCTGTTTTTTCACCACTCGTCGGTGACCAACAGCGACTTCGATAGCCTGCGTGAAGGCCAAGAGGTTGAGTACACCGAGGGCGTCGGCCCGAAAGGCCCCCGGGCTGAGAACGTGACGGTCGTTCAACCGTAGCCAAGACCGGCAGCGCGCCGCTCGCGGCACGCCTTGTCCGATTTTGCTGCAAACATCGACCGCCCGGCGAGCACCTGTTTGCCGGGCGGTTGTTTTTTGCGCTGATCAAACGGCACAGCGTCGCTGGCGCCGAACTTGAGACGTTGGCCGTCTCCGCTGATTACGAATTCAACACGGCGGCCACGCGCTCGATCACCTGCGGATCGCCCAGTTCCAATTTGCCGAACCCGCGCAGCGCGCCGACTTCCACTGCTGCGTCCTGGTGCTCGGGGTAGTTCGTCACCAGCATCACCGGCAGATTGCAAGTGGCCTCGTTCGCTTTGAGTTGGCGAATGACTTCGATGCCGTCGGAATAGTCGATATCGAGTTTGCGGTTCACCAGCACCAAGGCGTAGTCGTCCGCCGCGAGCTTCGGCAGCGCGTCAGCGATCGAATCGGCCTGGCGCACCTCGCAATCGAAACGAGTCGTCAAGAATCGCTTGATCGCGGCATAGTCGGGACCGCAATTGCCAATGTCGAGAACGAGTTGAGGCATGGGGCGCTTCGGTGCAGGGAATCTCACAGGGAACAGACGATCCGTTCGCAATGGGGGAAGGCGGACCAAGGAGGGCGGCGGCACTTGTCGCCCGGCCTTCCTCCCGTGCCCCTCGACCTTTGGCCGTCACTTGCCGTCCGGCGTGATCGCAAACAGGTGCGTGCGGTTGCTGATGATCAGCGCGTTGCCGGCGACGATGGGCGTGCTGTAGACGCTATTGCCCATGTTGCGCGTGCCGTAGTACGGCTCCAGCATGCCGCCGTCGTCGACCATGGCCACATTGGGGTCGGCCGAGTGCCGGAAGATGGCCACTTCGCCGTCTTCGTCGCCGCAGTAGACCTTGTTTTCGACAATCAGGGGCGACCCCCATGATTCGCTGAGCATGTCGTACACCCAGTACCGCTCGCCGGTTTCGGCGCTGAGGCAATGGACCAGGCCGCAGAAATCGGCGATGTAGAGGATGTCGTCGCGAATGGCCGCCGTGCCGATGCTGCGGTGCATGGTCTCTTCGAAAACGATCTCGCCGTCGCCATCGTGATCGGCGGCGCCGTAGTGCCAGATCACGGCCGAGTTGGGATTGGGCCGCACGATGTCGCCCTCCGCCGGGTTGGCCGCCTGGACCCGCTTTGGCGCGATCGGCTTGTCAGGACTCTCCGCGTTGTAAACCAACTCGGGACTCACGTCGCCGCGTTTGGTGGGATCGATGCACCACAGATGACCGTCCCCCTCGCCGTGCTCGGGATCCTGCCCGGTCGCCACGTAGATGCGATCCTTGTACACCACGGGCGTGGCAATGATGTTATTCCGCACCCCGCGACCCATGGGGTCCCACTTGGACTCCTTAGGGTTGGCGTCAAACTTCCACAGCAGCTTGCTGTTGCCGGCGCCGTCTCCTGCCGGGTCGAAAGAATAGACCCAACCGTCGCCCCCGGCAAAAATGACTTGCTCCTGCCCCCCTAGCACCGCATAGGCGGGCGACGACCACTGCCCGTGCAGGATGTTCAACCCGGGCGACTTATCGGTCCACAGCACTTTGTGCGTGTTCTTGTCCATCGCAAAAAAGCTGGGGGCGCCTGGCGCTGGGATGTAATTGTGTTCGACGTCGACGCCGTTGCTGGTGTTCACAAACAGCACGTCGCCCACGCAGGTCACCGAGCAGGCGCACATGTTGTGCTGAGAAATGCCCATCTCGGTCATCATGTTGAACACCCAAACGACGTCGGCTTCGTTTTGCATGTCGTAGGGTTTGCCGACTCGCTCGGCCTGGGCTTTGGCGTCGGCCTCTTCGTCTTGGTACTCTCCGTCGTTCTCGCCGTCGCGAAAGCCGTTGACGTCCAAACAGCGCACTTCGCCACGGCTGGTGACGAACCACAACCGGTCGCCCTCGCAGTACGAAGAGCTGCAGATGCCTTGCAGGGGCCAGTCATGCACGCGGCCCGTGGGCAGCTTCTCGCTGCTGTGCTGCCAGAGAAACTCGCCGGTGTTCACGTCGAAGCAGAGCAGGCAGCCCAAGTCGACGTCCGAAGGATAGCGCGGCAGCCAACCGCCCGAATTGTTGGTGCCCACGAAGACCTTGCCGTCATGCACGACCGCGTTGCCATAGGTCTGCGAGCCAAGTCGGGCGACCCATTTGATGTTTTCCGCGTTGGTCGGGTCCCACTCGCCCGTCTCGTAATCGAAGTCGCCCACTTCCCACTCCGCGGGAATGTCCACTCCCACCGGCGTATTGTTCCGCTGCGGCGAACCGCCCCATTGGGACCAATTGACGTTCGGCTCAGCCGAAGTGGCGGGCGTCTCGGCAGCCCGCGCACCGGTGTCGCCGATCACACGATCCAATTGCACGCTGCAAACCCAGCCCGCGAAACCGACGAGGAAGAACGCCGCCACTTTGCGGGCGCGACGAGGATTCTGAAAGAGAGGCATTTCTGGTTACCTGAGGTTCCAGTTTGTTACGAATCGGTGATCGAGCCGTTTTCAGGACTCGACGCGGGACTGCGAGATTAATCGTTCGCAGTCACCTCGATGTTGTCTACTGCGAATTCCGCGTCGCCGGCGTTGCCGAACAGTCCCGGGCTGCCCGACGTGACAGGCGACTCGTCGATCATCTCCACGGTCCAGGCGTCCGGCTCGCCCTCGTCGCGGGGCCACATTTTGCCCTGCACAAGCGCCTTGCCGTCCTGCTGCTCGACGCGAAGCTTCATGCGATACCAGACGCCGCTCTGCGGTTCGAACAGCGCGGACGCCGCGGTGCGGTGGTCGTTCGAACTCCAGCTGTACACTCGCAACTCGTCGTTGCCCGAGCGGATCGTCATGGTGTAGCCGCTGTTGATAATGCCGGCATCGGGTAATTTGCCGTTCACCTCGCCGAGATTGACGTCGGCTTGCACGGTGTAATCGTGCAGGTGCGTCGGCCCCATCCACATTTGGCTGCGCGTGCCGAGCTTGTTGTTGGGGTCGCGGGGCGTGGGCAACACATTTCGTTTCACCGCGGCCCGCTCGCCGTCGACGTCCCGGATCACGTACCGCACCCGACCGCCGACCCAGGCGAGCGGCACCGTTTCGCTGTCATTGAAATCAAACGTCCACGGCAGCGGCGGCACGATCCGCACCCGGGCCGATCCCTCGAGCTCGCCGACCTTGCAGACGACCAGCGCCCCTTCGTGCATTACCTCGTTCGGCGCCGTGTAAACTCCGGTCGCCGACACGTCGCCGGGCCCCACGACGCTGTACTCCGGACGAGCGCCCTCGGGGATCTCAACCTCTTGGCCGTCGGAATTGAACAACCGCGGCGTCAACTGGATCGATTCGCCCGGCGCCAGCAGCGAGTCGTAGGGCGCGAGTTGAAGGTGTGCGGGGTCGGGGTTCTCGCTCACCGGCTTTTCCTCGGGCGTCGGCGGCAGGGGACCGGACGTCGGCTCCGCCCCGGTTCCCAAGCAATACAACGCGGCGGACGTCGGCAAATAGACGCGGCCGTGCGAAATGATCGGCGAACCGTCGTTCGACTCGCCGTTGAGACGCAGCCGATGCACGAATTCGATGTTGTTGCCGTTGGGCTTGAGGATGTACCAGCGGCCCGTGTTGGTGCACGCGTAAACTTTGCCGTCGCCGTAGACCGGCGTGCTGCGCATCACCGTGCCGAGGGCCTTCTTGGTCACTTGCCGTCCGGTCTCGGGGTCCAGGACGTAGAGCTTGGCCCGGTCGTCGACGACCCACAACTTGCCGTCGACCATCAACGGCGAGCTCTTGCCGGCCATCACCTCGTAGGCGAGCCACTTATCCTTGTCGGTGAGATCCCCGCGTTGCGTGGCGTCGATCGCCACGACGGCGCCCATGGTGTTGCCCACCATGTTCTCTTCGCTATGAGACATGTACACCGTGTCGCCGACGACCAGCGGCGAGACGTTGAGCCCGCGGCGCGAGAAGGGGTAATGCCAGAGATGCACGCCGGTGCGCGGCTGGAATCCCCACACTTCGCCGTCGCCGGCCCCAAACACGAGCTGTCGAACGCCGCCGATCACCGCCACAGTCGGGGTGCTATAGGTCGTGTCGTCCGGCGAGATGCTGGTGCCGTTGAGCCACCGCAGTTCGCCCGTGGCCTTGTCGAATGCCATGAACCGGTGCGAGGGCTTGGCCAAATTGCCAAACTCGGGCGTGTCGCCCCAGCCAATCACCACGGCGCTAACCAGCACCAAGTCTTCAAACACAACAGGAATGTTCGTACGCCCGCCGTAGGTCGACAGCAACCCGAGTTCCTCATGCAAGCTGCGGGACCAGACGAGTTCGCCGGAATCGCCCTCCAGGCAGCAGAACGTGCCGCACACGCCTTGGGCGTAGACGCGGCCCGTTTCCGGATCGACGGTGCAGGACGACCACGCCACGCGGGTGTCGGGCACCTCGGTCAGAAAAACGTTGAGGCGGTGTTCCCAAATCGTCTCCCCCGTGGCGGCGTCGACGCACACCACCTTCTCGGCTTCGGTGGCCGTCCCCGGCTGATCGCGGGTGAGCACGTACAACTTGTCGCCAAACACGACCGGAGTCGAACGGGTGCCCAGGTCGTGGCGACGCCAGAGCAAATTGCTCCCTTCGCCGCCGCCGGCTTTCCACGATTCAATCAATCCCGTCTCAACCGACTCGTGATTCTGCTGCGGACCCTGCCAATTGGGCCAATCCAGCGGCGAAACCTCGGCGACGCCAACTGAAACGGGGCCGGCAGCCAGCAGGGTCAAAACCAAAATGACGGCGACGACCAACTGATGAGAACGCGTCGTAGCAGGCAAGAGGGCAAATCGCATGGACAAGTCCAACGTGAGGATTCTGTGGCGTGCTGTTGATCGGGAGGCCCGCGGCAGGGCGGCAGACTGGATCACCCCGGGCGACGAAGTCTGGGAGCCAGAGCCGTCGGCCAAGTCCGCAGGCAGCGACCCCCCGGGGGCGTCTGCATCGCCGACCGCGCATTACTGCTAGGTTGCGGGAACTTTGACGGTTTGGCAATGGGCGCCGGCGAGCTTTGGGCCGCTAGATCGACGGCTTCGTGAAGATTCATACGCGATCCGACCCAACTTTTCCTGACGACTCCCACGGTCGGCAACTGGCGAACTGGGTAAACACTGCCTGCCGTAACGTCTGAAGGGGGCCAAATGCGGTTCCCTGCGGGGCTACAACCGGAACCCTCGGAGCGGACCCCCTGGTCGGCAAAGTTTACCTAACGGTTGACGTAACCCAGTTGCTGAAAATTACTTCCGAGCGCTCAAGGGGTCTTCTCGGCGGGACCGATATCACGGGTGTTGCCGACCCAAGCACACGCTGCCTGGTGTTGGCGACGCCCCCGCGAAGTGCATCAACGAACCGGCTTCCCCTTCGAGCTATGGATTGGCTCGACCGGAGTTGACGCTCACCAGCGGGGACAACCCGCGACAACCCGCCTTGATTCGCCGGACGCCGTCCGGTCCCCGCGACCCCGCCCCGTACATCCCGCCTGGCACACGCCGCACACCCTCCGTCGCCTCGACGAAACCACCCCAGGGTCGCAGCGGTCACTACGGCTGGCGTCTTGCAGTCGGCAAAAGTTCGCGCGAGGTTGTCCCCAACCTTTAGGAGATGTTCTGCGATGAAATGGAACCTGTTAGGAGCGCTCTTGGTGAGCATCTGCCTGGCGGGCCAGACCCAAGCGGCCGGCTTGCTAGATAAGATGCTTGATGGCGGCGTCGGATGCGACGACGTCACCCTCTGTAGCTGTTGCGAGAAATCGTGCGGTTGCAGCGACACCTGCTGTGACGATCCCTGCTGCGAAGCCAGCTGTGGATGTGCTGACAACTGCTGCGAAGCCTCGTGCGGTTGTGCCGCCAAGAGCTGCTGCAAGAAGAAGCGTTCTTGCTTCTTGAGCAAGCTGTTCGGCAAGATGAAGAAGAAGAGCTGCTGCGAAGCCTCGTGCGGTTGCTCGGAT
>JAGQOU010000099.1 GCA_020427145.1 Planctomycetales bacterium
CGCCCCGGCGAGCCGGGGCGACGTGCGTGAGAATCATTTCGCTGCGATCTTGATGAGTCGCACTAGGCCGAGCGACGGCGTCGCCGCCAAAAGTAGGCGCCGGCGATGCTCAGGCCCGACCACGCCGCGAGCGACGTCGCTTCGGGGACGGCTCCTGCGTCGCCGACGAGGACCTGAATCCGCGTGGACGCAATGACGCCGTTGAGGTCAGAGGCGGACAGGGTCACGAAGTAGTTTCCGCTCACGGAGGGATCAAATGATTCGGGTCCCGTAAAGAAATTCAGCTGCCAGGAGTTCTGCGCCAGATTGTTGTTGGCGATCAGAGTCGAGTAACCGGCTGCGTCCGCCGCTTCGGCGCCGCCATTGTCCGGCGTCGAGTTGTCGCCGATTGAATGGTCGGCGTAAGCCACATTGATCGGGTCGAACGTCAAAGCGTTGATCCCCGGCCCTGGCGAGTAGTCAATACTGAGGCTGTAGGTCAGGTCGTCGAGATTGAGGCCGCTCGTGCCGAGATAGTCGGTGTTGATCGACCAATCGAAGCTCCACGACGCGCGATTCCCGCCCGGGCCGAAGTTGCCCGCGTCGAAGGCGCCGTAAGTGCCATCGCCTTGGCTCAGGTAGGTGCTCTGCGGAGCGGGCCAACGGATCTTGGCGCGCAGGCCGACCTCGACGCCGTTGGCGCGATCGACGGTAAACCCGCCGTTGGCGTTGCCGCTGCCGAAAATCACAGAGTTCGTCACGTTCTGGTCGAACTGCAGCGAAGCTTGAGCGCACGGTGCGCAGGCGCCACAGAGGAGGGCCGCGGCGGCGGCCAGATTCAGGAATTTCATCGTTTGCGATCCAATACCAATTCCGAGGAGTAAGGTCCCATGGGCGACAACCAGTCGGTCTCGCCAACCAGCTACAGGCGAGCCGGAACGAGACGAGCTGAACTCCAGCCCCCGGGCGGATTGGGCCAAAGCCCCCCACCGTTAAGAGTCCTACCCTATTTGCGAAGCGCCGTCTTGTCAAAAAACCCGGGCGGCAAATGAAGCATTTGTAATGTTTTCGTAAGGTTGAGTCGCTGGGCGTTCCCCCTCCGTGCGCACGAGTCGCGGTTCAAGGGGACGCGCTAACGGCCAAAATCCCGGTGGGGATGGGGGATTTGCCGTTCCCGTGGGGCCGAGACGGGCGTTGGCGAACGGAGGGAATCTCCCCAGGGAGAACTTGGGGGGATCTCAGCACACGGGCCCCGCTTGCCAAGGGCGGGGCGCCCGCTGCCTTAACATGAGTAGGGCGGCCGCATTGGCAGCCATGCTGCACGGCCCCGCTCGTCGTCGTTCAGCGACGAGCGACAGCTGCGCGCCTGTGAGAGCAGCCAGGCCGCCGCCCTCTCATTCTGCTGCCACGTGCGCGGCCAGGCGATGCGACGAACCACCTGAATTCGCGACGTACTGCGGCACGGGCGTGACAACGGGGTTGTGCTGGGTTGCGGCTTCTGTTTCGACCGCGATGACCCGCGCAAGCTGTGATTCCAGCGGCTCGACGTATTCCAAGAGCTCCTGGAGCTGCTGCGCCCCGGCGGCGCCGTTTTGACGCCCGGTCGCCGACAGTTTGCCAACCGTCGTGCCGTGATGCGTCAGCGGCAGCGACAGCTCCCAGCCGGCGACGCCCACCGGGTCTTGGCGGCAACTCGGTTGATTCCAGTTCGCGTAGAACTGCTCGTGGAGCCTAGGAATGTTCACGGTCAATCGGAGGGACGAAAGGCCGTGCCGTTGGGCGGCTTCGGTGAGTCCTTCCCAGAAGACTTGCCAGACGCGCGTCCCCTGCAGATGGACGACAGTCTCGGTCGGCGAATCAGGCTCGACGCTCTTGCGACGCAGAACCCGCCGTAGCGCGCCGCTGGTTCGTTTTGCCACCAACAACACCTCGACGTGCCCAAAGACCTTGGCGGACGCCAGCGCGACAAACACGCCCACGGCCGCCGCCATCGCATAGTAGTCGAGACCGGTGTAAAAGCTCGCCAGGGCGCCGGCGCAAGTCACGGCGGTCATCCCGGCGATTGACGCGACGGTTCGTTTTACCGACCAGCCGCGCAGCAAGAGCGAGTGGTGGAGGTGGCCGCGATCGGGCGTAAAGACGCTCTGTCCGGTGGTGACGCGACGGACCATCGCGGCGGAGGCGTCCAGGATGGGGATGGCGCAGATCGCCACCGGGACCATCAATGCGAACGCCGCTTGGGTCTTCGTGGCGCAATGCACGGAGACGGCGGCGACCAGCAGCCCGATGAGCATGCTGCCCGTGTCGCCCAGGTACATTCTCGCCGGCGGGCCGTTGAACCGCAGGAACGCGATCAGGGCGCCGCAGGCGGCAAAACAGATCATTGAGGCGAAGGGATTTCCCAGCGACGCGGCGACGACGCCCAGCGTGCCCAGCACAATCGCTCCCACCGACGAGGCGAGCCCGTCGATGCCGTCAATGAGATTAAACGCATTGACGCAGCCGACGCAGAAGAACAGCGTGAAAGCGAATCCAAACTCGTTCAACGGCATGACGTAGCCGAAGAGGGAGACTTCATGAAAACCAAATCCACTCGAGAGCAGCAGGCCGATCGACAGAAACTGACCGACGAGTTTGTAGATGCCGGTCAGGCCGTAGAGGTCGTCCACCAGACCCACGGCCATCATCACAAGCAGCGCGGGAATCAGGCCCCGCAAGAGCTTGGCGGTCCCGGCCGTCGGTTCGATGGCGCCGGCGCCGCTGACAATCCAGACGGCGATCGCCGCCGCCAGGCAGACGGCCACGCCCCCCAGCAGCGCCACGGGTTCGCGTTGGGTTTTTCGCCCTTTATCGGGAGCATCCACGGCCCCCACGCGGTACGCCAGCCACATGACTCGCGGAGTCAGCAGCAGCGCAGCAAGGAGAGCAATTGCGCCCGTGAGCACAGCAATAGCAGGCGTCATCTGGCGGTGTATGTCTTGGAGGTGGGAGGCGTGCGAACCGACGCCGCGATGCCGAAGACGTCCTTCAGCCAAACAAATTGCGAACGGACCGTCGCGACGCAATCCTAAGAAGGGTGTCCTGACTACTGGCCCGAGCGAACTCCCGGAGGGCGGGCATGCGTCGGCGACGCATGGGTAACCGAGAGTCTCTTTGGGCTGTCGATCAGGTAGTTATGGTGAGCGAAACAGCGCCGGTTGGCAAGAGTTTTTTGGTTGAAAGCCAGAACAATCCGTTTCAAAGTCCTAATAAGGGCGAAGTTTCCCGTGCGTGGTGGTATTCGGCCAAAGCCCCGCACGCCGTAAAGAAAACTTGAAGGTTGCGAAAACGACACGTGGGGACGCCCGGAATGCGGGAGATGCGACGAGATCGTTGGCTAAATTCGTTCCGCCCGGGTGCGTCGCGGAGCGTCAGCGTGTTTCTCGCGGCCGAAAATGCTCGTTTCTTGCACCGCGCTCCCGTCAGGATGGATGAATGCGGCGAGCGCCGCTCCAGTGTGTCTCCGAGCAAGCCGCCCCGACGATTGCGACGGCTGTTCCGCTGGCAACGCCTTGAGCGCCGTGTCTGCGGCTTGGCGGGGGATACTGCCGCCTCAACGAACGAGCCGGCCTCCGCTGACAGCCGGACTGCCTAGTTCCCGCACGGCCCCGGCAATCCCGAGAATCGTCCCGGTTGAGATTTTTAGGGTGCAGTCTCAGGGGTTTTGGCACAAAATTGCTTCTCAACTGCGCAGGAACGACTAATATAAGCGGTGCCGCGAGAGAATCTCGTTGGGACCGCCCCGGCGTGTTCTCGCAGCGACTCCCCGCCGGGTTGAGCAAGAAGGTCGTTTTCGCGGCCAGGTTCAACCCATACGAGCGCGCGTCAGGCGGAGGCGCAATGCTCTTGCTATGAGAGACAAGCCAGCCGGCTCGACCAACAGAAGGGTCGGAGCGGACGGCCAATCCCTGTAACAGAGAAGCGGTTCATTTCGATACATCGCCGGCGTGGGCGGTGCACCGACGTGGACGGAGTCTACCCTGGCGAAGCCCTTTCAGCCCCCCGCCATCCAGTACAGATATCTTCGTTGCTCCAGCTTAAAGACAATCCCCCGATGACGCTGCCGCGCGGTCCGTCACTCACCGACGAGTCCGCGGTCTGGACAGCGGTCTACACTAGGCCGCGCCAGGAAAAAGCCCTGGCGTGGGATCTGTGCCGCAAGGGGGTGCCCTACTTCCTCCCCATGGTGGAGCGGGTGACGTCCTCCGGCGGCCGCCGGAGGCGGAACCTCTATCCGCTGTTTGCGTCGTACGTGTTTTGCTCGGCGCGCGACGACGATCGTCTGGCCGTGCTGAAGACGGAGCGCGCGCTGCATTTCCTTGACGTCCAGCCGTGCCAGCAGGCGCAGTTCCGCCGCGAAATCGCCTCGCTGGAATGCGGGCTGCGCAACGCCCCGTCGGAAGTCGCGATCTATCCCAAGTTGGTGGCCGGCGCGCGGGTTCGCGTGACCGGCGGCCCGCTGAAAGACGCCGAAGGCGTGATCATCAACGCCGATCGCAAGACCAAGCTCTTGCTCGGCGTGACCGTGATGGGCGGCGGCGCCGTCGTCGAGATCCACGCCGACATGGTTGAGCCGCTCCGAGCCTCGGAGGGAGAGGCTTCACACGGCAGCATCGAATACCAAGTCGGGGAGGACGCCTTCGTGGCCGTCGAACGTTTGCCGCGGGGCAAGCAGTCTGTTCCTCCCGTTCCGCGCGGGAAAACGTCCCTCCCGCGCGTCGTCAGAGAGCGCCCGCATTGAGTGAACTGGCGCAATGCCGCGACGGTCTCCGCGCGATCGTCTTCGTGAAGAGAGCAGCCCAGTGACAAAACGCTTGTTGGTGACCGGTTCCTCGGGGCTCATTGGGTCGGAAGTTTGCTGCTACTTCAGCCGCAACGACTGGGAGATCCACGGCGTCGACAACAACCAACGCGCCGTCTTCTTCGGCGCGGCCGGCGACACGCGCTGGAACCAGCAGCGGCTGCAGGCCGAGCTCCCCCAGTTCGTGCATCACGAACTCGACATTCGCGACCGGGGAGGCGTGCTGCGACTGCTCGCCGAGGTCCGCCCCGACGCCGTCGTGCACACGGCGGCCCAGCCAAGCCACGATCGGGCCGCGGCCATCCCGTTCGACGATTTTGACACCAACGCCGTCGGCACGCTCAACCTGCTGGAGGCCTGCCGGCAGGCCTGCCCCGAGTCGCCGTTCGTGCACATGTCGACCAATAAGGTCTACGGCGACCGGCCCAACACGATCGCCCTGAAAGAATGCGCGACCCGGTGGGACTACGACGATCCCGCGTACGCGGCCGGCATTCCCGAGACCTTCTCCATCGACCAGTCGAAGCACTCGCTGTTTGGGGCCTCCAAGGTCGCCGCCGACGTGATGGTCCAGGAATACGGCCGCTACTTTGGGCTGCCGAGCTGCTGTCTGCGGGGCGGCTGCCTCACGGGCCCCAATCATACGGGCGTCGAGTTGCACGGGTTTTTGAGCTACCTGGTCCGCTGCAATCTCGAGGGGCGTCAGTACCGCGTCTTCGGCTACCAGGGCAAGCAGGTCCGCGACAACATCCACTCGGAGGACGTCGCCCGCTTTATCGACGCTTTTATCGCCGCGCCCCGCTGCGGCGAGGTCTACAACATCGGCGGCGGCAAGGCGAACAGCTGTTCGATCCTGGAGGCCTTTCAAATCGCCGAGCGATTCAGCGGCCGGCCGATGGACTACGTCTACGTCGAAGAGAATCGCATCGGCGACCACATCTGCTATTACAGCGATCTGACGAAGATGCGCACCCATTATCCCAGCTGGGATATTTCGATTTCCTTGGAAGAGACAATCGGCCAGATCGTCGAGTCCTGGCAAGCGAGGCTGTCGCAGTGACCATCGCCCCGCCCTGCCCTGTCGCCCTGGCGCCGCTTGGGAACTGCCCAGCTACGTGAAGATCCTCATCACAGGCATCTGCGGATTCGTCGGCTCGGTGCTCGCCGAGTCGCTGGCCGCCAGCGCGCAGGTGGACGCGATCGTCGGCATCGATAACCTCAGCCGCGCCGGGAGCGAGCGCAACGTGGCTCGGCTCAAGGAATTGGGCGTTGAGGTCCGTCGCGGCGACATTCGCAACGCCAGCGATCTCGATGCGATCGATCGCGTCGACTGGCTCATCGACGCGGCCGCCAATCCGAGCGTCTTGGCCGGCGTCGACGGCAAGACCAGCAGCCGCCAACTCGTCGAGCACAACCTCGTCGGCACGGTCAACATGCTGGAGTTCTGCCGCCGCCACCAGGCGACCTTCACGCTGTTGTCCACCAGCCGCGTCTATTCGATCGCACCGCTGGCAGCGCTGCGCGTCGAAGAGTCTGCGGGGGCGTTTCGCCCAATCGCCGATCAGGAGTTTCCCGCGGGTTTAAGCCCCCGCGGCGTGAGCGAGGAGTTTTCGACGGAGCCCCCCGTCTCGCTCTACGGCAGCACGAAGGTTTGTTCCGAGCACCTCGCCCTCGAGTATGGCGCTGCGTTCGACTTCCCGGTGTGGATCAATCGCTGCGGCGTCATGGCCGGCGCCGGACAGTTCGGCCACCCGGCCCAAGGGATATTTTCCTACTGGATCCACAGCTTTCGCGAGCGGCGGCCCTTGAAATACATCGGCTTCGGCGGCGCGGGCCGGCAGGTCCGCGACTGCCTCCACCCCCGCGATCTCGTGCCGCTGCTGCTAGCGCAGTGCGCCTCGGCAGCGGGTGGCGATCAGTCTCGCATCGTCAACGTCAGCGGCGGCGTGGAGAACTCCATCTCGTTGGCCCAGTTGACCAGTTGGTGCGAACAGCGGTTCGAACCGCTGCCGATCGAATCCGTCCCCCAGGGGCGGCGATTTGATTTGCCGTGGGTTGTTTTGGATCCATCGCGAGCTCAAAGCCAGTGGAAGTGGCAGCCCGCCACGTCAATCAACGAGACTTTGGCCGAGATCGCCGATTTCGCCGACGCCGAACCCCATTGGCTCGCGTTGTCATGTTAATCAGTTGCGCCGAATTCGGCATGGGACAAGACCCCTAGATGGCATCGATCGAAGCGACAATTCCCGACGTGCAAGACGATCAAATCAAGTCCCGGGCCGAAGAGGACGCGGGCGACTGGACGCTCCTCATCGAGCCCCGCAATTCGCTGTTCGACCTGCGCTTGCACGAGGTCTGGCACTACCGCGATCTGCTGTTTCTGTTCGTCCGCCGCGACTTTGTCGCCTTCTACAAGCAGACGATCCTCGGGCCGGTGTGGTTTTTCGTCCAGCCGATTCTCACCACGTTGATGTTCATCCTGGTGTTCAAGAACATCGCCGGGCTGTCGACCGACGGCCTGCCGCCGATCTTGTTCTACTTGTGCGGCGTCACGTTCTGGAACTACTTCGCCGATTGCTTCAACAAAACGGCCACGGTCTTCACGACCAACGCCCAGCTGTTCGGCAAGGTGTATTTTCCGCGTGTCATCGCCCCGCTGGCGATCGTCATGTCGAACCTGGTTCGCTTTGGCGTCCAGTTTGTGCTGTTTATGTGCTTTCTGGCTTGGTTCTGGGCTCGCGGCGAGGTCCAGCCCAACGCCGCGGCGCTGCTCATGCCGCTGCTGATCGCCATCATGGCCACGTTTAGCCTGGGGCTCGGCATGCTGTTCTCGGCGCTGACCACCAAATACCGCGACCTCGTGTTTCTGCTTAGTTTCGGCGTGCAACTGCTCATGTACGCCACGCCAGTGATCTACCCCATGTCGCAGATGTCGCCGCGCATTGCTCAGTATCTTCGTTGGAACCCGCTGGCGCCGCTGATCGAGACGGCTCGCTACGGCTTTCTCGGCTCGGGCAGTTTCTCGTGGGGATGGCTGGCCTACTCGGCGACCATCGCGGTTATGGCGTTTCTCGCGTCGACGGTCGTGTTCAATCGCGTCGAAAAGACTTTTATGGACACCGTTTGAGCGTATCGCTGAGTCAGATTCCAAAATGACTACTGCTATTCAATTCGACGGCATCTCCAAGCAGTACCGGTTGGGCAACGTCGGCACGGGGACGCTTTCGCACGACTTGGAGCGGATGTGGGCCCGGCTGCGCGGCAAGCCCGACCCGTTCGCCAAGGTGGGCCAGGTCAACGATCGGGCCGCCAAGTCGGGCGACGACGGCCCCGATTCGAAGTACGTCTGGGCGCTCAAAGACATTAGCTTCGACGTGAAAGAGGGCGAGATCCTGGGGATCATCGGCCGCAACGGGGCCGGCAAGAGCACGCTGCTGAAGCTGCTCTCCCGCGTGACGGCCCCCACGACCGGAGCCATTCGCGCTCGGGGGCGGATCGCCAGTTTGTTGGAGGTCGGCACCGGCTTTCACCCGGAGCTGACCGGGCGGGAGAACATCTATCTCAACGGCGCGATCCTGGGAATGCGGCGACGCGAGATTACGCGGCGACTGGACGAGATCATCGAGTTCAGCGGTTGCGCCAAGTACATCGACACGCCGGTCAAGCGCTATTCAAGCGGGATGACCGTCCGCCTGGGGTTCGCCGTGGCGGCCCACCTGGAGTGCGAGATCCTCGTGGTCGACGAAGTTCTGGCTGTGGGAGATGCGGAGTTCCAGAAGAAGTGCTTGGGGAAACTCAGGTCGTTGTCCGAAGAAAGAAAGCGAACTGCCATTTTTGTTAGCCACAACATGGCGGCAGTCAAGCACATCTGTACGAAAGGCGTGGTTCTGGGAGATGGAAACATCACGTTTGTCGGAGATGCGTCCGACGCAATCGACCATTACCAGCTGACGCAATCGACAAATCGAGAAATCGCAATTGAAGACCGCATAGATCGCAATGGAAACGGGCTTGTTCGAATTAATTCAATAGAAATCACATCGAACGGATGTCCAACTCTGTATCCGGATCAACCTATTGCGATCTCCGTAAGGTATTCCAAACAGTCTCGTGAACTTTTGTCGGCGCCCAGGCTCATAGTCGGAATCTACGATTCATTCCGCAACTCACTCTTCCGCCTTGACTCAGCGCTTACCGACGAGTTGCCGGCAACTCTTGCTCCGCAAGGAACAATTAAGTGCACAGTCACTCCCCTCCATACGACTCCCGGCATCCTATTTGTGAATCTTGCGATCTTTGACAATGGGCAACTCGCCGATCATGTAGAAAATGCCGCCGCAATCGAAATCGAAGCCTGCTACTCGAACAGTGGAAAACTGCGGCTTAATCGCAAAGATTGCTTAATCAATCTCCCACACACGTGGACTTACGATGACTAGTGTTACCGACGAGGCAAAACAGGTGGATGACTTGCAAAGCATTGGCATGGGGATAGACGCCCATGCCGATCTATTTGCAGATGCAGACTCCATTTATCGCAGAGTCCGCCCTCACGTCACATCTTTCTACTCTGGCCTTTGCTCCCAAGGAGTTATCTCAGGCCTTGTCGGCCGTGGGCTTCTTGTAAAAACGGAGATTAGCAACGACTCCACGTCGGATGAACTCGTCTTAATCCAGCCTCGCCATCCTTTCGTGTCTTTTCCACACGAATGGACATTCGAGATGCTTAGGGACGCCTCGTTGGTGTGGATCGACTTATGCCTCGAACTGTATCCCAAAGGTTTATTCCTTCAGGACGGTCATCCATGGAACATTGTGTTTTTCGGCAGCACGCCAAGGTTCGTAGACGTTACTTCTATCGTGCCGCTTGTTCCTGAGTTGCAGCAATCTTCTCTTGACGAGTGGCGGCGTTACTGCCTGGCGAGCTTGCTGTTGATGAAGGAGGGCCAGATGCAGGCGGCCCGGGCAATCTTGGCGGCTATTTTTGAAGGCGTTGAAAACGCAGTCGAGGTGGCAAGGCCAAGTCGGCTGACCCCCCGTTCGTTTGTCCTAAAAGCGCTGAAGAGATGTAAGCGTCTCATTGCACCGCCAAAACCGAACAGAGAAGTCGATCCGATTCAAGAACTTAAGAGCTTGCGCAGTCTCGTGGAATCCCTTGAATCTCCTCAGCAGATTGGCGTTTGGACCGACTACTACCATGGAAAGAATGCCCTGCCCGTATTCCAGGGCAGTCCGGGTGACATTCCGTCCATTATGGCATCCACGGAGAAGCACAAATACATCCGCACGTTTTTGGCCGATAAGCCTGCGAACAGCGCAACTCTCTTGGATATTGGCTGCAATCGCGGATTGTACTCTCGATACGCAGCTTCGGTTGGCTGGACATCGTGCGCGATTGACATGGACGAAGGCGCGCTGGCACATCTTTACAAAGATATTCGCGAAACCTCAGAGGACGTGACGGTCGTTCTGAACAACTTAGTTGCTCCCCGAGAAGGGTACGGCTACTGGCATAAGCCGTTGCCGACTCTTGCGAAGCGAAGTCGAGCCGACGCAGTATTATGCTTGGCTATTGTTCACCATTGGGTCTTCGGCAGAATGAGACTCCGATTTCAAGACGTCGCATTCGTATTGGCATCCCTCAGTAACACCAGCCTAGTGGTCGAGTTTGTCTCCCCGACTGACGAGCATGTCTCCAAGTGGATGAAGCCCGAATTTGACTGGTATACACTTGACGGGTTCAAGGAGGCTCTTGCCGCGTACTTCACGATTGATGAAGTCGTCGATTCGTTTCCAGCAGGTCGATACCTAATCCGATGTACGCGCCGCGACGACTCTTCCACAGATTGATGAGCAGACAAATACAGCGATTTTGCGTCACTCCGCAGGCCGGCCCCATTGAATAGCCAGTGGATTCCGGAAGCATGGCGACGACGACTAAACGATCGACGCCTGCGCGCGACGTTTCCTAGGGCTCACATTGGAAATCACTGCCGAATCGAGGATTCGCATCTCAATGGCAGCAATGCCACGCTGGGCGACTACGTGTTGTTGCAGCGGAGCCGATTGGAAAACGACGTCGCGATTCGAAACAATTGCTCGATCGAAGATTCGCAACTTGAAGGACCATGCGTCGTCGGATTTTCCTCTTATGTGCAACACGTTAGTCTCGGGAAGTACTCGTATATCGGGGATCGCAGCGTCATCACCCACGCCCGCGTGGGACGCTTTTGCTCCATCGGTCGCGAGTGCTATGCGGGCATGGGAACCCATCCGGCCAACTTTGCGAGCACTTCGCCTGCGTTTTATTCCCTGGCGAAGCAGGCAAACGCGACATTCGCCGCCCAGTCTCAAATGGAAGAATTCTCTCAGATCTACATCGGCCACGACGTATGGATTGGCTCCCGAGTATTTATTCGTGATGGAGTTGCGGTCGGCGACGGAGCCATCGTCGGTGCCGGCGCCGTTGTCGTGAAAGACGTACCGAGCTATTCGATTGTCGGAGGCGTGCCGGCGAAGGTGATTCGCATGCGGTTCGACGCGGAGACCGTCGCCCGGCTAGATAAGATTGCTTGGTGGAATTGGCCGGCAGAGCGGCTGCGGCAGGCTCAACCGCTGATCGCTTCGTCCGATACGCAGTCGTTTCTCGAATGGGCCGAAGCGCAGCCAAATGTCGCAGTCTAACCCCCTGATCACAGTGATTACGCCGACCTTCCGCGGTCAAGCGCATCTGGAGGCTTGTCTCAAGTCGGTCGCCGATCAGCAATGCGAGCGGGTCGAGCATATCGTCGTCGACGGCGGGTCGACCGACGGGACAGTAGAGTTGCTGCAAGAGTGGCAGCAGCGACTCGGCGAGCATCGGCTGCGGTTCGTTTCAGAGCCCGACGGTGGCCAGTCGGAAGCCATGAACAAAGGTATCGCCCTGGCACGGGGTGAGTTGCTAGGATTCCTGAATGCTGACGATTACTATGCGCCTGGCGCATTTGACGCCGTGCTGGACGCCTGTCGCGACTGCCAGCACCCCGCGTTTGTCGTCGGCCAGTGCGTCGTCGTCGATGCCGCGGGGGACGAACTATGGCACACTGAATCAGATTTGTCGAAGCTTGATCTGCTGGAACGGAAGTTCCCCGTCAATCCCGTTTGTTACTTCTACTCAAAGAGCCTACACGACCAACTCGGCGGATACGAATCGGACGATCATCTGGCGATGGACCTCGAATGGCTGTTTAGGATCGTCGATCACGTGCATGTGACGCCGATTCAAAAGCGGTTGGGGACGTTCGTGATGCACGAGGCGTCGAAGACCGCCTGCGGGTTGCTGGACGGGCGGACCGACGCCGCGGCCGACCGAGTCGTGCAGCGGTATCGACGGCAACTGCCACTGGGGCAGCGTTGGCAATGGCTGTGCCGGCGAGCGCAACGCGAGTGCGCTCGGCAAATCAAACTGGTGTACACGCACTTACGGCATCCACGTATGATCCTGGGGCTGGTACGCAACAAGTTGTTGGGATCGACGACGGCAAACCGAGGCAATCGTGGCGGTTGACGGGCTGGAAAAGCTGTCGGTCGTCGTCTGCACGCACAACCCGCGGCGAGACTTTTTGGCCGAGACGCTCGCTGCGCTGCGAGCGCAGACATTGTCAACCGACCAGTGGGAATTGGCGGTCATCGACAATGCGAGCGATCCGCCGCTGGCGGGGCGTTTCGATATTGGTTGGCACCCGCGTGGCCGACTCATCGTAGAGGATCAGCTAGGCCTGACGCCTGCCCGCTTGCGTGGAATTCAGGAAACGACAGGCGAGTTGATCGTCTTCGTCGATGACGATAACGTGCTGGCCCCCGACTATCTGGATCAGGCCATGGAGATCGCCGCCGAACACCCGTTCATCGGAGCCTTCAGCGGGAACGCCGAACCGCGATTCGAATCGCCCCCCGCGGAATGGACGAAAGCGTATTGGAAGTATTTGGCGCTGCGGACGGTGGACCGCGACCAATGGTCGAATCTGTGTCCGGTCAGTCCTACCTCGCCGAATGGTGCGGGGATGTGCGTGAGACGCAGCGTGGCCGAGGCCTACGCCGCCTCGGTCGCGGACGATCCGCTGCGCCGCGAATTAGATCGCCGCGGCAATTCGCTAATGTCGAGCGGCGACACGGATCTTGCTGTGCGCGCCTGTCGATGTGGACTGGGAGCAGGAGTGTTCGCCGCACTGACCCTGACGCACCTGATTCCCGCCGCGCGATTGACCGAGGATTACCTGGCGAGAATCATTGAAGGGACAATCTACTCGACTATTCTGGTGCACGCGGTTAACGGCAGCCCGCCCGCACCTATTGAGCACCGGCCGTGGCGAGCTGCGCTTGGTCGGGCCAAGCGGAGGCTGCTTTGGGGTCGACGGCAACGGAGGCTATTCGAAGCAGAGCTTCGCGGCATTCACAAAGGGGTCGAAGTCTGGACCCGATACGCCAGCCGGTCGACTGACGTCGCGACGTCTTCGAGTAGCGGCGCGTGCACGAGATGAACGTCTTGTTTACTGGCCGTCAGCTCAGGCAATGAAGGTCGTCGTCGACGGATTTGTCTTTGAGAATTCATCCCAGATAGGAATCTGGCGTGTCTTTTATGAGACCATGCAACGCTTGTCATCGGACGTTGACTACACACTATGGCTGCGCGCACCGCAGAAGCAGCCAATCCCGCCGCATGTGAATGTCGTCCGTGATTACGGTCGCTATTATGGAACGCGGCGCCTTGTGGTTCCCTGGTTGCGCGCCACGTGGGCGCGGAGAGTGTCGTCGCACAGGCACGTTGCTCGATCGGACGTATTCCATTCGACGTATTTCACGCTGCCGCAGACTGCCGGCCCGGCGGTCGTGACGACGGTTCACGATATGATTCCCGAGCTTGCCTATTGCTACATGGGCGCCGACGCGTGGGCAGGACAATCTCGCGACAAACGACGAGCCATCGACGCGGCGGCGCTTTATATCGCCGTGTCGGATGCGACAGCCGCCGACCTCGTTCGATTCATGCCGGAAACGGAGTCCCGAATCCGAGTTATTCCACATGGAGCAGAGCATTTGTCGCCGGCGGAACGGAACCTGAAATCGCAGCCATATGCGTTCTTTGTGGGACACCGTGACGGATACAAGAACTTTAACGTGGTCCTAAACGCGATGACGTGTGACGCATGGCCGGCGGATTTGCATCTCCGTACGGCAGGCCGATCGCTTCACGAGCGAGAATGGGCGCTCATAGAATACCTCGGATTGCGGGAACGCGTCATCGACCTTGGTCGTCTGACGGACGAAGAACTGAGTGTGGCCTACGCCAGCGCTACTTGTTTCGTCTTCCCGAGTGCAGTCGAGGGTTTTGGTCTGCCGGTGCTCGAAGCTCAAATCAATCGGTGCCCCGTTGTGTGCTCCGATATCCCGGTCTTCCGAGAAGTCGCGGGAAACGCAGCCCTGTTTTTCGATCCCCGCCTTGCGGAAAGCCTTGCCGCCTCCGTAGCGAAGGCATGCGAACCTGAGACTATCCAACGCTTGCGAGCCGCTGGTCTCGCCAACACGCAAAGATTCAGTTGGGATAAGGCGGCCGAGCAGACCCTGGCCGTCTACAAAGAGGCAATCGAAGCAAAACGGCCAACGAGCCCCCGGTACCCATGACGAGCGAACCGGATTCCGATCATTTGACATTCATGGAACCACTGCTTTCAGCAAGACTCGCCGAGCCGTCGTTCCGCACATTGGCGCACCGATGACCTCCTGGCCTCGCATCACAATAGTGACCCCTAGCTACAACCAAGGGCGGTTCCTGGAGCGGACCATTCAGTCGGTGCTCAGCCAGCAATATCCGAACCTGGAGTACATCATCGTCGACGGCGGGAGCACCGACGGCAGCGTCGAGATCATTGAAAAGTACGCCGATCGACTTGCTTGGTGGTGCTCGGAACCCGATGAGGGACACTACGATGCGGTGAACAAAGGCTTTGCCCGTTCCACCGGCGAGGTGCTGGCGTTTCTCAATTCGGACGACGTCTATCTGAGTTGGACGCTGGCAACCGTCGGCAAACTGTTTGCGGAAATTGAGGAGCTGAAGTGGCTTGTCGGAACGGTCGCCTCGCAAGTCGACGAACAGGGAGCTGTGATCGCATCGGGATCGGTGGCGCCGCCGAGTCGCAACGCGTTTCTCGACGGGCTTTACGCCTCATTCGAACCCTATTGTCTCAGCCCGATTGTCCAAGAAGGCGTTTTCTGGTCGCGAGACCTTTGGCAACAGAGCGGCAGTAAGATTGACACGTCTTATACGCTTGCCGGTGATTTCGAACTATGGTGCCGTTTCTTGCGTTACGCGGAGCCGGTAAGCATCAACGTTCCGCTGGCTGGGATGACGAGGCACGCCGGTCAGCGCAGCGGCGATAGTCAGACCTATCGCGCCGAGTGTCAACTTGCCTTGGAACGACTTTCAGCTGGCTCGACACGTTCTGCGCGTGCGACGCAGTTGAGGCGAGCGGTCGTCGTACGGCCTCACGTGCGCCGGCGGGGCTGGAGGCTATGGAAGCGACTGTTCTCCTATTGGTGTCTTGGAGTTGTTCGTGACATTGACGAACTGAGTGGGGAATCTTCCTGGAGACTGCACCGATTTCGGATGCCAAACATATGAGTAGATGCAGGAAGGTTGACGTCGTCCTTGGCGCCGTCTTCGGTTACGATTTTCCTGCATTGGCGCCATTCGTGCTTTCCCTTCAGCGGGGTGGTTTTGAGGGCGAAACGGTTTTGCTGGGCAGCGGACTACACAGCGACACCGTAAGCACTCTGCAACAGCAAGGCGTGAGGGTCGAGCCGATCCGATATCGCGGCAGCGGCGCGATGAATTCGTGGAGTAGGTTCTGGGCGAAGTTGGCGCCCATCGTGCGACGAATGCCATCGCCGCTCGCGCGGAAGGTGATTAAGAATCTGTCGTGTTTTCAAACTGCGCGTTTTTTTCACTACCTCGATTATCTCTCCGCCAATCGCTCACGATTTCGAAACGTATTTCTGACGGATGTTCGCGACGTCTATTTTCAACGGAGTCCTTTTGCACTCGCGCCGAGCGACATGCATGGAATCCGTGTCTACGAAGAGGATCCATCCGTACCTATTGGCGAGGAAACGTTGTTCAATGCTCCGTGGATCCGCGGACTGTTCGGGGACGACGCCTTAAATGAGATTGCCCATTGCCCTGTCATCTGCTCGGGGACGATTCTCGGGGATATTGACTCGATAATCGACTTCCTGACGGCGTTCACATCGCTTGCGCAACGAGCGCGAGAACTAAGCGTCGTAGGCGAAGATCAGGGCATTCACAATTACCTATGCCGAACTGAATTCGGTCGCGATCGCCGCGTGGAAGTTGTGCCAAATGGAGGGGGGGAGGTGTTCACGTTTGTGCATTTCGCGGGCGATTCGCACTCATTGAACTCTGACGGCGATTTCACGGTGCGCTCCGGCGGTGTGGTGCCGGTTCTCCATCAATACGATCGAGTCCCAGAGATCGAGCGTGAGTTATTGGAGCGGCTTGCATGCACTCCTTGTATCGAATGAGCATGGTATTGCTGTGATACGCCAACTAACAAGCCGACTGAATCGTCGAAATCCGGGTATTTGCCACGATGTAAAAGGCTGGGCTTTAGAGCACAAGTGCGAGGTTGATGTACTCCGACCCTCTGAAACCGTCGAGCGAGCGCTTCCGCTGCCACCGGAGAAATGTCCCGAAGCCTTTGTGCGCGATCAAGTGTTCCAGACCAACGAGCGATTCACCGCCGAACTTGAGGGAGCTCGCCTCTGTGGCTACGAAGGATTCGTCGTATTGCCAGACGGGCAATTCGCCTTCGACTACAACACGTCCTACGATCCCTTTATTACCCAGCACCCGATGTATTTTCAGAGATGGTCCAAAGGGGTGCGACGAGAAGACTGGTCGGGGTCTTATTACTCAATCGTTGGGAAGTTTTGCCGAGAGCATTATCATTGGCTCCACGACTCGCTCGGACAGCTTCATCAGGTGGTTGATTTGCTGCCGGCTGAGACCCGAGTCGTAATTCCCGATGGCCTTTCGGGCTCGCAACTCCGATTGCTCGACGCCGTCGGCGTGCCCGAGGGTAAGAGGTCGATATTGCCGTCGAATTCAATTGTCAGACTCGAACGCCTGTTATTCATACCGCCGGCGTGTCCGACGCGTTTTGACGAACAACAGTCATCCTGTTGGCTGCGGAGTGCTTTGAGGAAATCGTGGACGTGCTCAGCGCGAGGGAACCGAGTGATCTATGTGTCGCGCCGGAAGGCTCGGTCAAGGCGAGTGCTGAACGAGTCTCGCCTGCTCAGGTTGCTTGCTGACTTTGATGCGGAAGTCGTCTGTCTCGAAGAGATAGGCTTGGACGAGCAGATTGACCTCTTTTCTCAATGTCGTGTCGTAGTCGCTCCGCATGGCGCTGGGCTTACGAACGTCATCTTTTCCGAGCCCGGACTCTCCGTTGTGGAGATCGGCTGCAAGCCGTTCGATGGACGGACGCATTACTGGTCAATGGCAGAGGCGCTGGGACACGCGTATCACCTCATCGAGGGGCAGCCCGTTCCCGTCGCTGAGGGCGACTGTGACATCGAACTGCCAGAACACTCAATTATCGAATTGGGAGAGCTGCTGATTGCTTGCGCATAGGGCTTCCATGACGAACGTTCTCGTTTCTGATAGTTTGTTTCCCAAGCTGTTCGCCGTCGGATGTCACTAAGGTTCCTCGGTTGCGACGGGCCGGGCTCATGACCTCTTGCTTCGTCCGCATTGGGTTGGGACGCTCTGCCTTGCCAGGTCAACTCGCTTTCTGCAGTTACGTCGCTTGAAGCCTCGCATTCTCTACGTCGCATGGACGCCTCCGAGCAAACAAAGCGGCGCCACGCTCGCAATGCGACGGCATCTGCTCGAACACGATGATTTCGAAGTGTTCGTTGTGACCAGCGGAGAGTTGGATGATCCATCAATCCCAAATCTTCGCGTTTCAAATCCGCCGTGGCTCGACAGACTTGGCCGAACTCGATTGTGGAAGTTCGTCCGGAACTTCGAAATGCTTGCGTGGTCGCGCCGCGTGACAGAGGAAATGCTCAAAGTTGCGCGGGAGTTTGATCCAGATGTCATCTTAACCGTTGCTGATTTGACCCTCAGCGAGGCGGCTCGCCGCCTTGCTCTTCGTCTCCATAAGCCGCTCATCTGTAATTTTCAGGATTGGTGGCCGCGAGGGCAATTTTTCTTTCAAGCCGAGCGTCCTTTCCCGCCGCTGGTTCCGTTGTTCGAGCGACGCTTTCGACGTCTTTGTGAGCAATCGGCACTCGCTTTCTGCACGAGCGAGGGAATGAAGGAGTTTCTTGGCGCGCACCCCAATAGTCATGTGCTCTACCCGATCTGTTCCAATGAGCCTTTACCGGTATACGAGCCGCCAACGCCGCGTATAGGCAAGAGGCGTCTCCTCTACACCGGCACGGCCTTTGGCGCCTATGGACGCATGCTGCTTGGTCTTGCGGACTTGCTCAAAACGAATCCGGATTGGGAATTGGTCATATACGGGGCCGAACCAGACTGGCCGCCGAGCGTGATTCGAGCTGCGCGAGATACCGGTTTGTACCGCGGCTTCTTGCCGTTCGAGAAGCTTAAGGAGGAGTTGCGCCAAGCGGACGCCTGCCTGGCTGTCATGAGCTTTGAGAATCAGCTCGAAACCATGATGCGGACGAGTTTTACGACGAAGTTCCTGGACTACTGCGCTGCCGGTCGGCCGGTGATCTTGTGGGGGCCGAGCTATTGCAGTCCTAGCATGCTCGCGAAACGGGAAAAAGCTGCTCTGGTCGTCGAGACGCCGGAAGCAGAAGCAGTCGTGGCGCAATTACGTCGTCTTTCAGATGCGACGTTGTTTGAGCAGCTTTGCGAGGGGTCTCGTGGTCTGGCGAAAGGAGTCTTGTCCCACGGTCAGATTCACGACGTATTCGTGTCCAATATCAGGGCCTTGGTGGGCAAAAAGACGCTCGGACACGACGTCCCGTCATGAAGGTCTGCTTGGTGACCACGAACGCGCCGCCGCTTGTCGGCGGGTTGGAGCATCTCGCTCTGCGGATTGCGCAAAAGCTCGCTCCTTTTTTGCAGGCCGTCTGGCTGGTCGCTCGATTCGCAGAGAGCCGTCAAACGCTCTCAGGCTATTTTTTGAATGCTGAGACGCCGCGGGAGTTTACGCACGAGAATGTGCGAGTGCGAATCGTCTCGCCATCGACGTTCTACCTCAATACGGGCGCTATGCGTGCGGCAATGCACTTTTCGCGACGCGGTAGGACTTTCCAGTTAGCTCGGCGAATCTACACGCAAGGGATGTTCAATGACCTTAGAAAGGCGTGCGCTGGAGCGGATCTGATTCTTTATCTTGGAACGGGCGTTGAAATGCTGGGGTACGCCGCGAGTGCGGTGGCGGCAGACAGTGGCATTCCCTTCGTCGTCGAGCCGGCAATTCATCCCGGACAATGGGGAGATTCTCCGGTGGACCTCAGGTTGTACCAATCCGCGAACGGACTCCTGGCCCACTCCGACGGGGAGGCAACGTTTCTTAAGGAGAGAGGAATTCCGGCGAGTCATGTCACCGTTGTCAAGCATGGCGTCGACCTGGAAGAAAGCGGCAATGGGCATCGCTTTCGAACGAAGCACGGGCTCGTTGGCCCGATAGTGCTTTTCCTAGGCCGAAAGACCCTCGACAAGGGCGTTGTCCGTGCGTTTGACGCATTTCGCTTATGCAAGACCGCCCACTCGGACGCAACGCTTGTGATTGCCGGTCCATCCGCCGGGAAAGTCGTCACGCCGCCTTGTCAAGGCGTATTGGAACTTGACGACCTGACAGAGGCCGAGAAGCAGGACGCGCTATCGGCCGCGGACGTGCTTTGCGTACCCTCCAAGGGCGAATCATTCGGGATGGTTTATTTCGAAGCGTGGGCCTATGGCACGGCTGTTATTGGCCTGGATCTGCCGGCGCTTCGCGAAACTATCGGGGCTTCTGGGGGTGGTCGACTCGTTCGCGATTCGGATACGGATGTTGCCGCGGCGATGGAAGAACTGCTGTCTAGCTCGGAGTTGCGAAAGCGGCTTGGACGTTTAGGTCAAGCGTTCTCGAAGTCATATGACTGGACCGTCGCTGCGGAAAGTTACAGAGACGCATTGATTCAGTTCCATACTCGATTCCATTTGCTCTCATCGACTGAAAGGTGCTGCAATTCAGTTCGAGAAACTGCGGGTTCGGCGTAGTCGCTCGCAACCTCTTGATTGCAGATGATATGTGCACTCGATCAACATCAAGTGATATGCCGATCTGGAGACGACAGGCCAGACGCGGCGAATCCAAGAACTCTTTGCGTAGGCCCTGCGCTCAACGAGTCAGATCCCTCATTCTGAATTCGGTGGCCTGCATTGGGACTACTTTCACGAGTCGTCCCAATTGAGCCAAGTATCGGTCATCATTCCAACGTTCAATCGCTCCAATCTGGTTTGTCAGACCGTCGCGAACGTATTGGCTCAATCATTGACGCCCGCGGAGGTCATCGTCGTGGACGATGGATCAACCGACGATACCCTCGAGCAATTGAATGAGCGGTTCGGCGACGCAATTCAAGTGATCAGCCAGATGAATGCCGGCCCGGGCGCCGCTCGCAATCGAGGACTCGAAGCGGCTCGCGGCGATTTCATCTGGCTAATGGACAGCGATGATCTCGCTTCGTTGAATCAGCTGGAATGTCAGGTCGACACGCTGCAGCGCGAGGAAGCAGACATTGTCTACGGTCCCTGGGCTCGAGCGTATATCGACGGACAGTGCGTCCGCCTCGACGGACCGGTTCTCCAGCGGGATCGAACACCGAGCGAAAGAGACGAATTGTGGTGGTTTGTTACAAACTGGTCCTTGGTGCTTCAGCAGTGCCTGTTTCGCGCGGAATGCCTACGACGCGCCGGCGGCTACCGGACAGACATTTGGAGCGGTGAGGATGGCGAATTGTTTGTTCGTGTTCTCGCACACGGTGCAAAAGTAACTTTCGTTCACAATACTTTGACCCTCTATCGTCTCAACGACACAGGCAAACTGACCGCGTCAGGCGTGGCGGCGCGTCGCCGGACTGTTGATTGGGCAAAGTGCCTGCTCGCGATCCACGATCATTGCAGCAATCGGCCGGAAATTGCCGCGCATCCTGAATATCAGAGGCGACTGTGGCAAGCTTATTGCGATCTCATAGCGCACTGCCCCGACGAGTCGATGTTG
The DNA here is from genome assembly GCA_020427145.1 of Planctomycetales bacterium. GTDB lineage: Bacteria > Planctomycetota > Planctomycetia > Pirellulales > Lacipirellulaceae. The sequence goes on from JAGQOU010000099.1 coordinate 21,121, forward strand.
GCGGAGCGTCTCAGAGCACACATCCATCTTGACCACCGGCGTCTTCGTGTCGGCTGCTTCGTGAATCGCATGCGCCTCGGAATTCGGCAGCGTTTGCGCGGTCATCGCTGGAGTCCAGCGTATCGGCCGGGCCCTTTGACGAATGTGCAAAGGAAACTCATTGAGGAAATGGGACTCCACCTCGCAGAATTGAGTCAGTGATAGTCGCTAATCCAAATCGAATCGATGGGAATTCCGTTGGCCGGACGAAATCTCAACAGTGGTGGATTGTCGAAGACGCGCTGAGGAACCGACAGGGACATTGGTTTGCGTACCTTGATGGATTTCTCTCAGGACTTGCCGAATGCGGCGTTCAGGCGCGCTTTTTCTGCGACGCAACTGCTGATCATGAGACCGTGGACCACTTTGAAGCGGATCCCATATTGCCTCAGTCGATTTGGCATCGGATGTCGTCAAACGCCTCCCTCTTTGAACGCGTCAGCCGTATCCCTTTGCACGGACGAGCGACTTACAAAGCATTGCAGCGAGCTCTGACTACAGAGGTCGCCCCGGATTGGATTTTCGTGCCGACGGTGCTTGTGCATCATTTGACGGGCTATTGGCAATTGCTTTCCGGCCCACTGCACCGCACGAAAACAAGGTTGTTGCTGTTTTTTCCCAATACTCCGATCCGCTATGATCGTGGCACGGGCGGGCCCGTGCTGGAGGGCGGGATGCAGTCCAAGTTGTTTCGCTTGCTGATCAAACGCCTCGCCAAATACGTCGCGGCGGGAAAGGCGGTCCTCGGCGTCGAAACCGAGGCGATGCAACGAGCTCTCACGAACATCACAGGAGTGCCGTTCCAGTATCTGCCGCACCCCGTCGCAGCGCCCGAACTGCACGCCCATCCTTCCGGCCGCGGTCGGCCGCTCGTGTTTGGCGCCTACGGAGCCGCCCGCTTTGAGAAGGGGTCGGACATTCTCCAGGCTGCCATCGAACGTCATTTCACCGATTTTCCCCAAAGCGATTCGCAATTTCGCCTTCAATGGATTGACGACTTTCGCGACGAACAGGGGATTCTCATTGGACGGTCAAAGCGACTTCAAGCCGATCCGCGCGTCGAGTATATCACGCATTATTTTGCCGAGGGCGAATACGCCCAACGTCTCGCCGCAACTGACGTGATGGTGCTCCCTTATCGCGAACCGTATCGATACCGTGTTTCGCGCGTAGCCATCGAAGCCTTGCAGTGCGGGATGCCGACAATTGTGACGAGCGACACCACTCTGGCCGAGCAGGCAGCCGGTTTCGGAGCGGGGCGCGAGTGTAGTGGCGGCGATGCCCCGAGTCTGGCGACGGCAATTCGCTCTGTTGAACAAGACTATTGCGCCTTGGCGAACGCCAGCCGATCGCGAGCCCCGGCTGCGCGAGAGCATTTTTCCGTTCCCGCGTTTGTCAGCTTGCTGACGGCAAACGCCAAATAGATCATGGTGCAGTCAAACAACCAATTGGTGTACTACGCTCCGGTGGGGCCCGGCGGCCTCACGGATTACGCCGTCCATCAGCTAGTCGCGTTGCGTGATCTGGGCGTCTCGGTCGTCTGTCTTGCGCCGGCGCACTTGATGGCCAGGCTCTCGAACGAGGCGGGTATTGAATTTGTCGCGCTGCCTGAAGCCGATCGAGTCGGTTCGAGCAGAATTGCCCGCGCGATAGCGAGCCTCCGCCGTCAACGACGGTGGGCCAAGCTATTGGCGCAAACGGTCTCGCGACGGGGAGCGAAGAGCGTCGTCATTGCCGCCTACAGCGAGTATTTTGCGCCATTCTGGGCCGGGCCGCTGCGAAGGTTGAGGGATTCCGGAGTGCGTATCGGCACGGTTGTCCACGATCCAGTGCGAGATTTCGTCGTCGGTCCTCGCTGGTGGCATGAACGGTCGATTTCCGTCGCGTATTCCTTTGTCGATGTCGCATTCGTCCACGGCCCGGGGCCGATTGATCGAGGGACTCCGCGGCGCGAAATCAAGATCGTTGAGATACCCCACGGACTGTATCAGTTCCCGGCGCCGGATCCTCTCCCGTCCCAGGACGAAGTGCGTTCCAATTTGGGATTGCCGACCGATGGCAAGTATCTGCTGTCCTTCGGTCACGTTCGCGACGGGAAGAATTTGGACCTGGCGATCCAAGCATTGATCGAAGCGCCGGACTGGCGGCTCATCGTTGCCGGCCGTGAACAGTCGTCCGGCCAAAGGCCCGTGAGTTGGTACCAGGACATGGCGCGTCAACTCGGGGTGCATCAGCGTTGCCACTGGTTTCATGAGTTTATCGAAACCGACGGCATCTGGAAGTTCTTCACTGCGTCGGATGTCGCTCTATTGCTCTACTCCGCGGATTTTCACTCAGCGAGCGGAGTCTTGAGCGCGAATGCGCAATTTGGCTTGCCTGTTATCGCAAGCGGCGGCGAAGGGCCTCTTTGCCAAGACGTCAACGAGTATGCGATCGGTCGGTGGCTCGGCAGGCCGTCGGCAACAGGTGTGGCAGACGCATTGGCAGCCTTACCGCAATCGATCGACGAATTGTCGGCGCGATGGCGCCGGTATTGCGTGGATCATACATGGAGCCAGAATGCTCAGTTGGTCCTCGCCGGCCTCAACATGTCGTCGGCGTCAGGCAGCCGACGGCTTGCCGAGCGATCCATCGCAGCGTCGAATTGACAAGCCGATGCGGTCCAGCACGAATGGCTGAAGCCATGCAAATCTCACTGCGACTCAATCAAGTCCCGAAAGCAGCTTCTGGCGCGCCGCATGCCTGGATCCCGATGCGTTTAAGAGCTTCGCGCGGTGCGGAAATGCCACAAATCCATGGGAAGGATCTCGCAGTTTTCAACCGCGGCAAACCCTGCGTTAATCCCGCGAACGTCGCAGCGTCGTATTTTCTGACAGCGCGTCGGCTCAAGTTGTTTCCACGGCATATTGCCGGATGCACGCGACGTCCCAAGAGCGCCCCCCCATTCGCCGCATCTTGTTTGAATCAACAAAACTAAGGCTGCGGCCATTCGCTGGCGGATTGGTCGCCTGGATTTACAACAGTGTGCTCACCCACGCGCCGTCACGATGGATTCGAACCGTCTATCTCACATGGTGGCTGGGCGGGCGCGGGCAAAACGTCGCGGTGCAGATGCGATGTCGCTTCTTGAATGCACGCAAAGTGTTTCTGGGTCGTAATTGCGTGGTTAACTTTGGTTCCCTGCTCGATGGTCGCAAGCACGCCATCCGTATCGGCGACAACGTGTCGATTGGACCTGAGGCCGCCGTGCTCACGCTGGGTCACGACCCTCAGTCAAAGGACTTTGCGGATCGCGGCGGAGAGGTCGTCATCGGCGATCGGGCCTGGGTCGGATTCCGCGCCATTGTTATGCCCGGCGTAACCGTCGGCGAAGGCGCCGTTGTCGCGGCAGGAGCCGTGGTCACGAAAGATGTGCCCCCCTTTACGATCGTCGCCGGAGTGCCGGCAAAACGTATCGGTACTCGAAATCCAGACATTGACTACTCGTTGGAGTATCGGCCGTGGCTAATGTGACCATGGATAAAAAGTCGAAGGCAAAGGAATGCTCCGCGTGAAGCCGCGCGTGAATCGCGTCATTGGGGAGGAAGATGCGGCGCGCAACGAGCGCCCCTTTATCGTCTTCCTGCATATTCACAAATGCGCCGGACTCTCCTTCAAGCGAATACTGCGTCGGCAATTCGGCCCAAGCTTTGGGAAGCGCATAGTCAACCGAATGCACGGCGTAAGGCCAAAGCCGCTTCGTGCCGCGCTGGCTGATGTCAAAGGCTCCCAGGTTTACTTCGCGGGCCACTTTGGATACGGAGTTCACGAACTGCTCCCGAGCCCTGTGCGCTACGTGACGTTTCTTCGGGATCCCGTCCAACGACTATTGTCGCTTTATGATTACTCAAAGCGAACCCCGCAGTCGTTTTACCATTCGCATGCCACGAATGTGTCGTTTGAAGAGTTTGTCTCCAACGGCGATGTGTTTGAGACAGACAACGGCATGACTCGCTTTCTGATTGGAGATCTGGCGCGAACGGATTATTACATTTGTCGTAAGCCAATTGGAAGTCTCACTGAGGTAGATCTTCAGCTCGCTATTGAGAATCTTGAGCGACACTTCGTAACGCCAGGCATCACAGAGAGATTTGATGAGTCTTTGGTGGCGATTAGCGACGATTTGGCCCTGCCTTGCGCCTGCTACCTGCGATTGAATGAATCCCAATTGGCATCGCAAACTAAGAGTTCGTGGAATGGAAAGCTGGAACCCTTTGTGTCTCTCGACCGAAGGCTTTTTGAATGGGCAAACCGCAAGCTCGACGAAGCGAAGATCTCGCAACCTTCTTTTGAAGCAAAGGTTGAAGATTTCAAATTGTCGAATGCGCGGCATCAGCGCCGCTACCAGGGATATTATGATGCCTATCAGTCGTTTATGAATCGGCTAAGGTCGTAGCGCAATGTGCGGCGCGTTATGGCTTTCGCGCTGGTTTGCGTTCAACTCGCTTGTAATTGTTGTGATGCAACCGTCCAAATCAATCGCGGAAAGGAACTTCCCAAACTCTTGCGACCTGGTGCTGATACGTAGACGACGATGTGGCAAGCCGGTGAGACTATTGTGCCCGCGCAGCCGATTCCTACGGCGAGTCGGGGCTGCTTTGATAGAAGTGACAAACAATATGTCGCCACAGCGTGCTTGATCGGTTTGTTGTCGCATTTCGGGGTCGCGACGGCGTTAGACTTCGGTTGCGGCGCGAGGCGGCGATCGCGTACTTTCAGCCGAGATGTACCGGAGTGGCATTTCTCGGCATCGAGTCGGTTGAGGATTTGAGGAAAGAGGATGTTAATCGCGGTCTCGGCAAGTCCGAAGTACTTGCCGGCGACGCCGCTGTGATCGACTTCCCGGATAGGGTATTTGATCACGTCGTAACGATTGGCGTGCTGCGTTAAATCCCCAATCCCGAGCGGGCGCTCACGGAAGCACTGCCAGTGGCAAAAGAAATGGTGTTCCTCTCCGGGCACAATATTTACGGGATGGGAACAAGACGAACGAAAATGGTTGCACAGGCGTTGCGAAATTTAGGGCTCGTGCGGTTGCTTCGGTTTGCAATGACCAAAGGGAAGGGCTATCAGGACACCACGTGGGATGGTGTCTTCTATCCATTCCCGCTTGTCGAGCATGTGCCGATGGTTCGCGGGCGAGTTGGGAAACTGGACGCGATTTCGACAAAGACTCCCGCCGTCAACCACTACCGCGGCACATCACATCTTGCTGTGATCGGCGTTAAATCAAGTCAGGAGGTAGTGGGTGACGAGTAGGAACTCACGTTCGCCGGCACTTGATTGGGGCAGGCAAGAGCAGGTCGGCGATGATTCCTGCGTGCAGTGGTCAATCGTGATTCAGCCTTGAAACTTCTCTGCATCATCCAATGCACGAATCTCGGCGGTATGGAGCAATCCACACTGACGCTTCTGAAGGAGTTGCGTGACTTGGGGCACGAATGTACGGTAATCTCTCTGAATGAATTAGGGCCCGGCGCTGTGCGATACAGCGATGCTGGGTTTCCTGTGGAAGGAATGGCGTATCGCGGACCTGGCGGTGTGGGAAGTTTTCGTGCGTTGCGAAGACGGCTTCGCGGGCACGTGGCCGACGGCTTGATTCTCGTAGGTCACAATGTTATGGCGTCGCAGGCGATAGGCAATTTGTGTCAAGGTCATCGATTGCTCGCGCTGCACTTTCACCACCGCGACACCATGCCGCGATGGAAATGGAAGTTGATTTACAGGCAGGCGTGTCGTCGCTTCGATGCTCTATCGTTTGCCGCGGAATTTATGCTAGACGAGGCTCGGCAAATCTACCCGCCGCTCCACGGCAAGGAATGTTTCGTTAGCTTTCCCATCCCCATCGTGGATGAAGACACGATGCGCTGCCGCGATTCGCGACGTATGTTTCGCGAGCGAGCTAATTTGCCCGAGGACGCTTTGGTGATTGGCAATGCCGGCTGGTTGATTGCCAGAAAGCGGTGGGACGTATTTCTCGACTGTTTAGCAGAATTACGACGAACCGGCGTCCACGTCTACGCTGCAATTGCAGGCGACGGGCCGCTTCGAGAGCAATTGCAGAAGCGAGCACACGATCTTGGCCTGCAAGGCGTCGTGCGCTGGCTCGGATGGCAGAACGACATGGAGCCGTTTTATGCAGGAATTGACGCGCTGCTATTCAACTCAGATGCTGACGCCGTCGGCCTCACGCCCGCCGAGGCGATGATGCGTGGCGTGCCAGTGGTCGCCTCGGTTGTTTACGGCGGACTGTCGACGCTCGCAGGGGATTGCCGCGGCGCGTTGGTGTTGCCAGACCACGACACAAGCGCAATTGTCAGACGACTGGCGGAACTTCTATCGGACCGCGAACTGCGCTTGCAAGTTGGCAAAGAAGCTCGGCAGCGGATGATCGAAGTAGGAGATCCGCGATTACATGCCGAGAGGGTCGTGAAAGCGCTCCGTCTCGGTTCGTGACGGCAAAACGTTCATGAACTGGATCACATGTCAGATTGGCGCACGTGAGCATTACGCGGTGCCGCGAGCGCTTGCCGCATCAGAGGCGGCAATTACGCTGGTCACAGACTATTGGGCAGGACATTTCCGTTGGCTTTTGCCGCGCCGACTGCGCGAGCGCGTCCATGACGACATCGAACGGGATTGCGTACGCAGTTTCAATACACGATTTCTGCGAGGGGAATTATCGAGCACGCTCGCCGGAAAGCGGGGATGGGATGCGATTCTTGCGCGAAATGAGTGGTTTCAGAAGTACGCCAGCGACGTCGTGCGCGCCCTTGTCAGGCAATCGCCTGAACCGCCGGTGGTGTTCGCGTATAGCTACGCAGCCGAGGCGATTCTTGAAGTCGCGCGGGACGCTGGCTGCCCAACAGTACTTGGGCAGATCGATCCCGGGCCGGCGGAATGGCGAATCGTTGACCAACTTGCGCAACGCGAGGGCGTGAATTCGTCGGACCGACCTCCACGAACCTACTGGGACAATTGGCGCCGCGAATGCGATGTCTGTGACATCATCTTAGTCAATTCAGATTGGTCTCGCGAAGGTTTGCGGGAAGAGGGCGTCAATGCAGACAAGATTCGCGTCGTCCCGTTGGCCTACGACTCGTTGGTAGCTTCACGGCCTGCTGCCCCAGGCGTCGCAGAGCATTTCACTTCGCAAAATCGATTGAAGGTGCTCTTCCTAGGGCAGATCATATTACGAAAGGGACTGGTCGAATTGGCTGAGGCGGCCACTCGACTTAAGGACGAGCCCATCGATTGGATCATCGTTGGAGGGGGGGATTCCTGGCTCTTGGATCATCTAAGCGGCTGTCCCAATTGCCGCGTCGTTGGGCCTGTCCCCAGGGCGAATGCAGCCAGTTTCTACCGGTCGGCCGACCTGTTCATCTTGCCAACGCATTCTGACGGTTACGCATTGACGCAGCTCGAAGCAGCTGCGTTTGGCTTGCCCATTGTCGCATCGCGGCATTGTGGATCAGTCGTGAAGGACGGCGTCAATGGGCTCCTGCTGTCCGAGGTCTCTGCTGATGCAATTTGCAATGCGATGTTCACTGTCTTGGGCTCGCCAGGGCTTCTTGCACAGATGGCCGTAGAGCAGCGAGCAATGCCGCTTCGAGGAATCAATGCTCTTGGAAACGATCTCTTGAGAATTGGACAGGAATTGGGCGTTGCCGAGGCGTGCTAACGAATCTTGGGAACAGCGCAGCAGTGCACAACTGAAGGCAACGTCGGCGCTCCTTTCATGAACGATCCTGCGCGATGTTAGACGCCCTAATGTACCAGCCAGCCTCGATGTGGCTTGCTGCTGCTATCGCTGGTTTTGCGACATACCACGGATTTCGGTCGCTTCGAGAGGCGTATGGATTGCCATTACTCGTTTCGGTCGCGACGATCGCATTCTGGTACCTCGGAGACGTGCTTTACAACGACCAGGATGGTCGTTACGAGTCGCTGTTCAAGAATGGCATTAATGGCGACGCTTGGTTTGAAGTCGCGATATTCCTAAATTCATTGGTATTCGCTGCGCCGCGAATTCATCGCTGGGCAAACCGCACTTTACTCTCGCGATCTAGTCGCGTCTTTGATCTTGTTGACGGCGGCGCCGACCATCCGGGATTGCAGCGAATGTTGCCAACGTTCCTGGCGCTCTGCAGTACGATTTGGCTAACCATCATTGTTATCGCATTGATTCGCCTCGGTGGGGACGCAGTCCATTTCGTGTTTCCGGTGTTCGGCCAGAAGATGTCTCCGTTCGGGCGCTCTCGCGTGGGTAGCGGCATCTCTGCGCTGCTGTCGCTAGGGCATTACCTTCAGGTTCTTGCCGCCACCGGGTTCGGGCTCGTATGGGCCCTTTCAACGAATCGCTCGCAGCGCACAATGGCTCTCGTCGGGATGGCCACGACTTGGCCGTATTTCATCTTCGACCGCACCCGGCATGGCACTCTGATGGTATGCTTGCCGACCGTGCTGGCTTACGTGTTCGTTCGCATGCGCGGGCCGCACTGGCGCAAGGTCTTCGTTCTCTGCGTCGCGCTGCTGATCACGGATTCGTGGTTTCGCATCGTGATGGAAGCTCGCACGGCTCAGATGTCAGTGCTGGACTATGCTTTCAGCAGCCAACCGGCAGAGACGGACGACCGGAAGCGGCCATCGGGCGGGCGTCACGAAGGTCTCAACATGTTTGAGGAGTTGTGCTGGGTCAATAAGTACATACGAGATGGCAGTTACCAGGTGAATTGGGGCGAGAGGTATTTTGCCGAGTTGGTGAATCCCGTTCCGCGGGCGTTGTGGCCCGGCAAACCATTGATTGGCATGGACTATGCGATAGCGCGTGGGATGGCGCAAACAGGGAAGCGGTATTCGGCGGCGGACGGAGGCGTCAACGCTTCGATCTCGACGGGAATAGTTGGCCAGGGCGTCGTCAATTTTGGGCGAGTCTTGGGGCCGATTGCCGCCGCCCTGATCATGGCGGGCTGGATCGCGTTTCTGGCCAGACTTGATTTGCAGGGCGAACTGGCCGGACGCTTGCCGTTGTACGCGCTGGGCATCGTCTCGATCTTCAATATGGGACGCGACATCACGCTCCTGCTTCTCTACCCGCTCCTTTTCGGATACTTGTTTCTTCGACTCTTCTATGACCGACGCCAAGCAACCTAAGTTAGCGACCGAGAGCTGGTCAAACAAAGATCCTGCCGGGTCAAATGGACCGCTGCGGATCGCTGTTTTCTTCGATCGGTTGGGGCCCTATCACCTCGCCCGGCTCAATGCAGCTGTTGCTGCAGTCGACGTTCATGGCATTGAACTGAATCGTCGCGACGCGGACTACGCCTGGGATCTTGTGAATGAAGACGACGTCAGGTTCAGACGATACGCGCTTTTTGAAAGTTCCGATCAGATTCCCGCATTTGGCGCGTTGCTGGAATTGGTGCGCGCTAGACTCGATGAAATCGCCCCCGCCGTCGTCGCGGTTCACGGGTGGTCGCCGCGGGCGGCCCTTGCCGCCCTTTGTTGGTGTCGCGAAAATCGCGTTCCCGCCATTGTCATGTCCGAAAGCTCGGCCCGTGACGCTCGTCGCAGCGGCGTCGCCGAATGGGTGAAGTCGCGCGTGGTCCGCCAGTTCTCAGCCGCTCTCGTAGGCGGTCGGACCCATCGAGACTATTTTCAGAAGTTGGGCGCGAGCCAAGCGCAATGTTTCCTAGGGTACGATGCGATTGACAACGCCTATTTCGCAGCGGGGGCCACGTCGGCTCGTGCGAACAGCGAGAGTATGCGTTTGCGATACAAGCTGCCGACGGACTATTTTCTCGCTTCGTCCCGGTTCATCGAGAAGAAGAATCTCTTGAGGCTGCTCGCGGCCTATGGGGAGTACTCTCAGAGAATGGGCAGTCGTCGATGGAATCTCGTCATCCTGGGCGACGGCGAGCTGCGAGCAGAAATTGAGACGCTGATTGGCCGACTGGGACTTGCCGATGCTGTTCAGCTCCCCGGATTCAGGCAGTATGGTGAGCTCCCCGCGTACTATGGTCTGGCCCGGGCCTTTGTTCACGCCAGTACCGTCGAGCAGTGGGGACTCGTCGTCAACGAGGCCATGGCAAGCGGACTGCCGATATTGGTTTCGACAACGTGTGGGTGCGCAGCCGAGTTGGTTTGCGAAGGCGAGAATGGGTGGGCATTCGATCCCTATTCGGGAGGCGACATCGTCCGGACGCTTTTGGCCGCACATCGAAACAGCGATCGACTCGCTGCAATGGGAGCCAAAAGTCGCGAGATTATTATGGATTGGGGGCCGGAGCGGTTTGCCTCCGGATTGCTTGATGCCTCGCAAGCCGCGCTGGCCGCGGGATCTCCACCGTTACGAGTCGGCGATCTTGCGCTCCTAAGAGTCCTGGGGAGGGCTGCAAAATAGCATGAAGATTACGGCCGTGACGCACTCACTATCGCGATTGGGAGGCGGCATTCCGGCTGCGATGCAACGGCTTTACGTTGCGGCGAGCGGACGGGATGCTCTTGAGGTGGACGTGCTCGGCCTCGCGGACTGCCATTCTCAGGAGGACGCCGCGGCTTGGAGTCCGCTCTCAATCGCATCCTGCGCAGTGCGCGGTCCGGCGGCGGTGGGTTACTCGCCGGAGTTGCAGCAGCGACTCGCGACCAGCGATCCCGATCTGGTCCACACGCACGGCTGTTGGAAATACACCTCGGCCCACGTGTTGCATTGGGGCCGCGCCACGGACCGACCGTACGTCGTGTCGCCGCACGGCATGATTGATCGTTGGGCGCTACAAAACTCGCGGTGGAAGAAGCGCATCGCCGGGCGATGGTTTGAGTGGGCGCACCTCAAGGAGGCGGCCTGCCTGCATGCATTGACGGAAGCGGAGGCGACCTCGATCCGCGACTTGGGTCTCTCCAATCCGATCTGCATTATTCCCAACGGTGTTGACCCCGTCCGTCGGTCGGGTGACGCCGCGTCCGCAGGTGCGCCGCGTCCTACGGTTCTTTTTCTGGGGCGTTTGCATCCTAAGAAGGGGCTCAGCGAACTGATTGCTGCCTGGTCGCAGTTTGCCAGACGACATTCCGACTGGAGGCTGCAAATTGCGGGCTGGGATGACGGCGGTCACGAGGAAGCATTGCGTTCAGCGACCGCCGCAGCCGGCGTGAATGGATCCGTCGAGTTTTGCGGGCCTCAATTCGGCGCTGCGAAGGCAAGTCTACTCGCGGCAGCAACGGCGTTCATACTGCCTTCTCACAGCGAAGGTTTGCCAATGACGATCCTCGAGGCCTGGGCCGCCGGCGTGCCTGTGATCATGACGCCCCAATGCAACTTGCCGGAAGGCTTTGCCGCCGGCGCCGCCGCAGCAATTGAACCCACCGTGGATTCGATCAGTGACGGCTTGACGCGATTCGCTCAACTCGATGAAGCAAGCCGCCGCGAGATGGGAGAGCGGGGGCGCACGCTCGTACGCGAAAGATTCAATTGGCCAGATATCGCGAGTGAGGTGACTGCTGTCTATCGATGGTTGCTTGGTAAGGGCGATCAGCCCGCCAGCGTGAGGCTCTGACACGCATCAAATCCCTTGTGCCATTGCGACGTCGGGCGCAGGAATTTGATGCTGGTCTAGTTTCACCTCTCCGCCTGCTGTTCCTGCCAGACCGGCAGGAAGTCGATGAGAAAACGATAGCAAGGGTGCGCGCCGGCGTCTTTGCCCGTCGCATCGTAGGAGCTAGCGACCTGGATCTTGTGGAGCGCCGGATCGCCTCCCAGGTCAAACCGCGGCCAGTCGGGCGCCATCCAATGTCCGTTGTGATACCACGCATAATAAACCTGCAGCGGCAACCCGCCCAGTTCCTTCGGCGCGAATGCGGTCGTCCAGAATTCATTCTCGCCCGCATCTCCCGCGGCGCCGATCGTCAGTTTCTGGGGAGTCTGCAATGCGCCGTAGCCTGCCAGCGGATAGCACACCTCCGGCGTGTGGACTGACATTGGTCCGAACGGACCGACGATCAGCGAAACCGTGACGCGCTCGCCCGTTTGGCGATGGACGAATTCACCGTTCAAGTAGGCGGTGCATTCGAGCTTCTCGATCGCATCCTCCGTCAGCGGCTGCGGGGCCTGCAAAACCCAGTCGCCGATCTCGTGCGGGAATTGCTCGATCCGCTGCGACGCTCGCTCTAACGCGTCGGAATGGCCCCATCGCATCGTGAGCTTGCCTGACACGAATCCCGAGACGCCGGTCAGGATCACCGCGGCGAGCACGGCAAGCATAAGAGTCGATCGTTTCATGTTTCTGTCTCGAGTGAGCGAACCTACGCCGTCAGGCGGCCACTGATTGGGAATGTAGAGTCGCACGCGGCGACGCGGCCGCCTGCGGCGAAACGGCTCGTCGGAGCATGTCGAGCAAATCGTGTTCCTTGGGCGTCAATACTTCCAATTGAATTTTCGCTTCGACCGCCTTCTCGTACCAACGTTGCGCCTCTTTCGCGTTGCCTAGCTTTTGTTCAACGAGAGCCAAATGGAACCGCGTCCGCGCGTCGGCGCCTCGCATGCGAACCACGTCCGCCAACAGCGTCTTCGCCTCGTCGGCCTTGCCGGAGAAGTAAAGGATCATGGCCTTGGTGTCGAGCAACATCGGATTGTTGGGCGACTTCTCCAGAGCGAGGTTGATGGCGTTGAGTGAATCGTCCAGTCGCCGCGGCTGCTCCGAGAGGAGCGTCGCGATGTTGTTGAGGGTGAGCGGGCTGTCCGGATCAAGTTGCAGGGCTCGCTCGTAGACGGCCAACGCGTCATTGGCGCGACCCTGTAAGTGCCTCACGGCGCCAATCAGGTTGAGCAGCGGGGCCTGATCAGCAAACAATTCGACGCCGTCGTTCAACGCCGACTCCGCCAAATCGTTGGCGGCGGTCGAGTCGGGGTCGACGAGCAGCACCATCGCAACGCTTTGCAGATCGACGGCGCGCTTCGACGCGGCGTAGCGATCGAGGCACATTTGCACCGCATCTTCAGTTCGCCCTTGCTTCGCTTTCGCCAGGGCCACGCCCAGGTAAGCCGTCGGCGAGACGTTCATGATCTGGCCGAGGTATTTCTCGGCGAGGTCGTAACGAGTAATTGACGTGCACAACTCCGCGACGGCAGCCAACAATTTCGCCTGCGCGGCGTCGTCGGCGTCGCGCAAGCGTTCCGCTAAGAATTCGTCAAGCGAGGAGGCCACGGCTTCCGAGTTCTCTTGCGCCGCCAGAATGCGAACTCGCAGCGCCAAGCGGGTTAACGGATTGATTTCCAACTCGTCCAAGCGTTCCAGCCAGATTTCGGCGTCGTCCAAATCATTTTGCCGGATTAGGAAGTCGACATAAGCGGCGACCTCGGCCGCCCGGGCGTCGGGTTGGCTGGCGACAATGCGAAACTGATCGCGCGCGAGGGCGTCCTTATCCTCGTACTCGTAAAGTCGAGCCAGAACCAAGCGATCCTCGTTGCGCGCCTCGCTTTCATTGCCGACGAGCTGCTCGAAGAGATCACGAGCGAGTTCGCGTCCATCCGCGTCGCCGCGCGATGCGAGCAAAAAAGCGCGAGCGCGTCGGTCGTCGCCGGAGTCCGAGCTGAGCAATTGCAGCGCCTCGCGCCAATTCTCCTCGCCTCCCAGCGTGGCCAGCAAGCCGGCCATCATGCGCCGCGATTCGGGCGTCTGCGCGGGTGATTTGCGAAGCACGGCCAGCGCCGCTTTGGCGTCTTTGCCTGCCAGCAGTCGGGCGAGCCGCAATCGGATCAAGGGATTGTCGGGGGACTCTTGCAGCGCTTGCTCATAGCGCGCTTGGGCCTGCGGGGATTCGCCGAGAAGCTCGAATCCCTGGCCCATCAAGAAGTCGCGTTCTTTGCTCGGCAACGCGTCCTCGTCCGAGATGCGATCCAAAACCGCGTGGGCGTCTTCGGTTCGTCCCGTCCGGAGGTAGAATGCGAGCAATCCGTTCCAAGCCATCGGATTCGCGGGGGCCATTTCGACGGCTTTGCGGAATGCGGCCTCGGCTTCGTCGAGTTGATTGGCAAACGTGAGCGCGTAGCCTAGCCAAACTTGCCCGCCTGAGTCATCCGGCTCTTCGGCGACTCGTCGGCGGGCGTAGGCGACAGCCTGACCGCTCGCGCCGGCGCCGCCCGCGACGGAAATCGCCAACTCGGAGAGTCCCTCGGAGACGGGGATGAGGGGTTCGACGAGCGCAAGATACTCGGCTGCCTCCGCAAATCTCCCTTCCCGGTACAGCGAGTCGACCAACGGCACCAGCGTCGTGGGTCGCTGATCTCCTAGCCGGATCGCCTGTTGCAGCGCCTCGCAGGCCGACGCGTGTCGGTTGAGCCGTCGCCGAATCTCACCGAGCAAGACGTAGGCTTCTGGCCATGTGGGTCGCGCCGCTTCGATCTGCGCTTGCAACTTCACGGCCCGCAGCCAGTCGCGATCGCCGCTCGTAGTGGACTGCTTCAAAAGTCGCTTCGCTTGGTAGAGTTCGCACAACGTGGCGTCGGCTCCCGTTTCGCGTAAGTGCTGCTCCCATTTTTGCAAGTCGGAAAAATACTCGTCGCGCTGTGCGGCAACGACGGGTTCTTCCAGGAGCACGTCGAGCGTCGCGACCGCCAGCTCGCGGTCCTTGGGGTATTGCTTGCTGAACTTCTTCAGCAGCTCGATCGCTTCAGCGCGATTGCCGCGCTCGCCTTCCAGGCGAGCGCGCCGCAGCGCGACCAACGGTGCATTGGCAGCGGAACGATTGTTTGTAAGGAATTCGTCGAGTAACGTTTGAGCGCGATCGAATTGGCCGCGCAAACGCAAGAGTTCGGCTTCCAGGAGCGCGAGGGCGCCTGGCGAATCGACCAGCTCTCGGCAGCGCGCCAAAGCTCGATCAGAAGACTCCTCGTCCTGGAGGCGCTGATAGGAAAGTGCGAGGCGCGACATGGCGTCCGCCGAGTCGGACGATTTTTCTTCGGCGGCGCGGAGGATCGTCAACGCCGCGGCGCGGCGATCGCTCTCGGTTGCGAGGTCGTCTCGAGAACCTGGCGTCAGCGCCATATCAGCCGCGATGAGTTCCAGCACGAACGCATCCGGCGCAAGTTTCCGCCCGCGCTCGATCGTGGCAGCGACTTCATCCCAATTTCGATTGCCAGGAGCGGTGGCGAGCGCCCGTCCGTAGGCGGCCCGTGCCAGACCGACGCCAATGAGCGTCTGCTGCTGGGGCGTCAGCGGTTGTCCCAGTTGCAGCAAGTCGCCGTAGCGCCGTCCGGCAATGGTCGGCTTGCCAGCTCGCAACCAGGCTTCTGCCGCGGCAAGCCGCAAGCCGACGGACTCCGGGCTCGCCTGCACAAGTTGATCGTAAGCGTCCGCGGCCGCTGACCAGTCGAGGTTTTCAGCGGCGAGCGCGGCATAGCGATTGAGGACCCGCCGCTCAATCCCAGCTCCCATCTCGGTCCCGTTGTTGGCGGGTTTGGCGGCGAGAATCTCTTCCATCAGCGTCACAGCCGCTTGGCGCTCGCCCTGGGCCAGCAGGAGCTCGGCGCGCAATTGATCCCGATACAGCCGCAGGTCCGCAATCGCGCCCCGCGCAGCTGCCGAGGAAAAGCGATTGACGGCTTCGTCGAGGCGCGTCAGGGCTTCCTCGGCGGCGTTGAGATCGGGTTTCTGCAACAGCAATTCGGTCTGCATGATGCGGAGCATGAGGTCGTTCGGAGCGAACTTCAGCCCGGCTGTCGCCGTCGCAATGGCCTCCTCGACGCGATTGAGCAGCATCAGATCTCGGACTCGAGAGATATACCCGCGCGGGTCATTGGGAGCCGCTTTGGCGAAGGCGGCGTACAGTTGCTCGGCGTCGGCTGCTGCGGCAGACGAGTCTTCGCCTGCCGCGACCGCGGCCGCCAGGCGCGTTGAGGCGCGCGTCGCGGCGGCGAATAAGACCTTGGGATTGTCGCTTTCGGCGACGAGCGCCTGGTCGAGCAGCTCGTCGGCCCCCGCAACTTCATACTGCTTGCGGTACTCGTAGCCAATCAGCAGGGCATCGACATCAGGCTCTGGGCTTGTCAGCAGCGAATTGATCACAGCGTCCGCCCCTACAGCGTCCTGTCGTTCACGGCGCAAAATCGTCGCCCTCGCCAGGGCGAGCTCGCCGTCTGTTGGAGCCATCCCTTGCACCTTTTCAAGCGCCTCCAAGACTTGCTCGGCGTCGCCTGCGTTGTTGATGATAAAAGAATAGTACAGCGACAGGGCTTCCGTGCGCAGCGCCCGCGCATTTTCCGAGTCTCCCTGGAGCGCGGCGCGCGCTTGTCGGAGGGCCTCGACGAATCGCCCAGCCCGCAGCATGATCTCGGCTTGCTCGACTTGAATCTCAGTTCTCTCGTCTGCGGAGGCGAGTCCGAGGGCGCGGTCGTACAAGCGCGCGGCTCGGTCGAGCTGATCGGGAGATTGCGCGGATTTACCGTAGATGCGCGCCAATCTCACCTGCGCCGCGTCGTCCGTGGGGTGCACGCGCAGATACTGCTCAATGCTGCGAACGGAAGCCTGCCAATCTTCATCTGCCTCGGCGCTGGTCGCTTGATCGAGAAAGGAACTGGCGAGACGGCCCACCTGAAATCGATGCCAGAAAGCGGCAATCACCGCCAGCGCGACCGCAACTCCCAAAGCGATTCCCAAGAATCGATAGTTGACGACTGTGATCAGCTCGCGCCCCGCGTCGCTGGAATTGTGTGTGGACGCTGCAGTGTCGGCCATCGTTGTCGTGTTGGGGTCTTGGGTGAGGGAAGAGTGTGCGCCAACAGTGCGGCATCGCGTCGGCAAGACGTGGCGGGCGCTTGCGAAGAGGCGATGAGGTCCCCGCCAGAACCCGATCGAAACAGGGGACTAGGCCTTGGCGACGGCGGCTTCGCGAACGGATCCGGGCGTCGGAATTTGCCGCCCGTAGGATCCGCGATAGCGATTTGCGGGCACGCCGTTGAGCACCACGCCCGCCGGTTTGCAGCCGGAGGACTCGAGTCGCAGCAGCGCCTCGTTGATTTCGTCCATGTTGCTCACATCCCGCATCGCACAGTAGAGCGTGGCGTCAGCCATCTTGGTCATGGCCAGCGTCTCGCCGGCGCTCAGCACCGGCGGGGTGTCAATAATGATGTACCGAAAATGCTTTCGCAAACCGTCCACGAAACGCTTCATGGTGCCGTTCGCGATGAGCGTGTAGGGCGCCCCCGAGGTCTCGCCCGCGGGCAGCACGAAAACGTGCCGGTCGGCGGTTCGATGGATCGCCTTGTCCATGCTGAACTCCTCGGCCAACACCTCGGCCAACCCGGGCGTGGCGGACATCTCGAACATCTCAGCGATGCTGGGGGCGCGAAGATCTCCGTCGATGAGGAGGACCCGCTCGCCATGAGTCATGGCCAGACACTTGGCAAGATTCGCCGACAGCGTCGACTTGCCCTCGCCGCCGACAGCGCTCGTGACCGTGAAAACCTGTGCGGCCGCCAAGTCGTCATTGGCGGCGATCTGGGCCGCCAAATTCAAGACGCTGTCCTGAAAAAATCCGTGATCTCGATCTTGTTTTTTGATGGAAACTGGTGCGAACAGGCTGGGCGTCGCGGGCAGGCGGGAGATCTCTCCCAACAGCGGATACCGCTGCGACGACCGCCGCAGATGGCGATGATCGCCCACGCGTTTGTGAGACATGTCCCAGAGTAAGGCCAAGCCAAACGGCAACAGGAACGCGGCGGCGGACGCCATTCCTGTTTTGCGGATGAGCGACGCCCGAGTCATCGTGTTTACGATGAGCGCCTCCTCCGTCTTGCGGCTCACCCGACTTGGCGCCCGCTCCTCGGTTCGCAACGCAAGCAGACGGTCGGCGATTCGCTGATGAACGTCTTCTTCGCGTTCCAGTTCGCGTTTGGCGAATTCCAAATCGAGGGTCAGCATGCGACGCTGATTCTCAGCGTCGAGTAAATCCGTATCGAGTTCGCTCAATGCCGCGTAGTATTGCTCGCGAAACGCTCGCATGCGATGCAATGAGGCCACGCGCTCGTCGAATCGTTCGAGCACCGCGTTGCGCAACAGGCGTTGACTCCGCGACTGCTCCCGCCTCATCAGCGAAGCCAGACCTTCGCGGACTTCGGCGGCTTCTTCTTGGGCGTCTGCAAGAGCCGCGGTCAGTCGGCGATAGTTCTCTCCGCTGCCCTTGCCCTTGAACATCGCATCCATTTCCGCAATCCGGTCCTGCAACGCTTCGACTCGCGCTTCGGCCGACCTCACTCCGGCGTCGAGATCGAGCCGTTCGTCAATCAAGCTCTGGTCCAACTCGACCGACTGCGACTCGATGGACGCGCGCCAGGCGGCGATTTTCAGATCTTCGGCCGCGTTTTCGCGAGCCCGTGCGCGAGCTGACTTCAGCTCATCCTCCAGGCTTTGAATGGTTCGATCAAGTTTCGTTCGCTCGGACTTTTCTGCGGATTCTCGCTTCGATCGCAATTCCGTCAGTCGTTGATCGAGTTTGGCAAGCCACGGGTCCTTTGACGCAGCAGCGTCGACCGATTCGTTCGAGATTTCTCCGATGGCGCTCTGGGCGTAGCGATCGATGAAATCGCTAAAGGCGCTGCGAGCGCTTCCCAGTTCGAAGTTCATCTGCATGAGCGATTGTTCAATACTCCCGATTCTCGCAGTTCGCCGCGCGGCGCGCGCCGCTTCAGGGGTGGGACCGGCCTTCAGTGCGAACGGATTGGTGCCCAGGGCCAGCTCGCTCTGCAGGCGAACGTCCTCGCGGCGCCGGTCGACTTGCTGCGCCGCGCGATTCTTCTCCTCCTCGAGCAGCTTGACCACGTCCTGGCGGTGTTCGTCGGTCTCTTGTTTGTACGCCAAGACATACGAATCAGCGACAGCCTCCACAATGTCCTTCGCCGCTTGTCGGCTCGTGCTCTCAAAGGAAATCTCCAAGAACTCCGACTCGCCCACGAGTCGCGCACGGACATTGCGAGATAGCCAGTCCAGTGGATCTGTGACCCCTAATTGCGCCATGTGGCGGGCGATCTGCGGTTCGCGAACGATGGGGCTCAAAACCAGCGGGCTGCGGACCAACTCGATCTGCGTATCGACAAACCGTTCGGACGCGTCCTGGGTCTGAAAGACTAAGAAGTCGCGTTGAGAATTGATTTTGAACCAGCACGATGCGCGGTAGCGGTGCTCAAATGTCAAGAAAAGCACCGCCGCCGCCGCCACCGCCAGCAAGACGCCAATCGGCGCCGCGAGTTTCCACCACCGGCGGATCGAATGAAACACCTCCGCAAAGATGCTGTGGCTCGCTTCCGCAGGGGTGCCCGCAGGGGCGCCTGAATCCCAGGAATCGGCCGGTTTCGCGGCAATCAGCGTCTGCCCCGAAGCCAGGATCGGATCGGGGTCGTTGTCGGTGGGATGACTCATGGTGGAACAGCTCAATAAAGGATGATCTGAGCCAAGCGACGAATCGCTTTCGATGCTCGCGGGGGCCCGCTGATTTCGAATCGTCAGTGATTCTGCCGCCAGTCGTGGGGGACGAGCGGAGCGCAATCTATCTGAAAGCGCTGGTCGGCAACCTTGGAGGACTTAAACGGGATTCGCGGCAAGCGACTTGACGCGACGAACGGGCACTTGAACGGTGAACTTATCGGAAATCCAAACGGCTGCCAAAAATAGCAACGCGGCAACGGGAATGGTCACAATCCCCGAAATGTCGTGGAGGAATTTTCTGGCTGCTTCGCCCGAAGCAAATTGATACATCAGGGCGGTGATGACAATTCGCAGCACGTTGGTGGCGATCGCGATCGGCAGCGCGGCCAGCGCCAGCACGACCTTTTGCCAGAGCGGCCGCGGGACCAACAGCACAAACGCATAGGCCAAGGCAATCACCCCTAGCGACATGCGCAATCCGGCGCAAGCAGGGGCGATGTCCAGGACGTGTTCGCCCATAACGATCCGATTGCTGTCGGCAAACGCCGGCAGTCCCAGGAACTGAAGGACCCAGCAACTGCAACTTGTCGCCGCCTGCCGGAGGGGAACTTGCATGGCAAGTTCCACTCGTTGGGGCGTTTTCATGGCAAACAGCAGGAAGACCACGCTGGGCAGCGTCCACCAGAAGAACTTGCGGCCGCCAACCAGCCAGCACGCCCCCGCAATCCACAGGATCATCGACCACGTGGCCAATTCATACAGGTAGAACCGGTCGGTGAAATAACGCATCGCCAACGCACCGGCGATGAGTCCGAGACCCAGCAGATCGGGCCGGGTCGCCGTGAGATCGATCCTGTCGCGCCGCACCCAGAGAAACGCCAGAGCCAGCGGACCCACGAGGTAGCCGTGCGAGTAGTCGGCGTTGGAGTTCCAAACGCCAACCATTTCCGCGATATTGGGCCAATAGGACCAGACCAACGCGCCGACCAGCGCCACGGCAGCGATCTGCACAGGGCGACTGGCCAGAGAGAGCCCCTCGGACTCGTTCGGCAACGAATGGGCGGCGGATGCGTTGGAGGCGTTTGTCACAGTCAAAGAATCAACCGTCGGTGGCTTTCAGGGAGTCAGAGATTTGTTTGCGCAACTCTTGTGATCACTTGATCAAGGTGACGATTCCTTGCTCTCCGCACTCTCGGGCACTGAGCGATCGTCCATGCATCTGCCAATTGGCAGATGAACAGCTTTTCGGGCAGCGTCACTCTGTCACGGCGAACGGCGCTGCGCAGTCCAAGTCGGCGACAATCGTCGACGGCGTCCAACGCCTATCGAACTGACCAGCAACACTAATAGCAAAAATCGTGGGCGCTCACTTTTGCCGCCGAAAGAATCTCGGGGCGTTGCGCTCTTACCGAACGCGTAAGGTGGGAGGGACGTGTCCTATGGCTACCAATCCGCCACGTGGCAGAATGGCGGCGAAATCGTGTTGTCTTGGGCCGCGGAGGTGGTGAGCGGGAATTACCGCAACCCGTGAGTCTCAGTCTCTCCAAATTCACTTCGAATGTCAACGAATATCCGCGTCAACTTTTGACGTTAATCTCCACGGGAACTAGTTGAAACTGCTCAACCTGGCACAATCGGTGCAGGTCGTTCGCATAATCCAAGGTGGCCCGGAATAGGCGGCGGCGCTGAGGCGATTTCGACGGGAGGGAGAACGGGTGACAGTCCCCAGTCCGAGGCGCCGACGAGCGGCCGCCAGATCTTCTTGTTTCTATGTGAGTTTCACATGAGACGGTCGCCTGGAACGCAGAAAATAGCTCACTTCTGTCTCATTTTGATACAGATCTGCTGCAATGGCCGGGCCGGGCGGTCTGTCGGGAGGACCGCCATGGCGTCGGAAAATGCCGTCGATCTTGGGGAAAAAGGCTTGATATGAGCCGCCGCTACGCTTAACCTCGTACCAGCTGGCAAATCTTGCGCACTCCCGAAAACGGGTGTGATTGTCATCGCTGGCCGCGGTCGTTGATCGCCGCCCCTCCAGGTCGAGGCTGTTTGTTTCACATGACGAAGTCGTCGCAGACAATGCAGAGAGCTTATCGAACGGGCGCCATCGCGTTCGCGATAGGCGCAATCTGCGCGATGACTCAGACTTGTCGAGCCAGCATCGTCCTCGATCCGGCGAGCACCCCCAGCGTGGCTAACGCCTACGTTGGCGCCGCCCTCGCGGCGTCGTCATCGGAAGCGAACGCCAGCGGTGGCGCCGCGAGTCATCCGATGCGGGTCGTCGCCACGGCGGTCGACCCCCTGCTGCTGACACAAGGCGGTTTGCTGGCGGCCCAGCATGAACGCGGATCGGGGACTGGCTCCAACGGAGCTCCTTCAGACGCTGGCGGCGCACCGAACGCCGCGAATCTTGTTGCCGGGCGCGTTGCAGGCTTCCTTGACGACGGCGCCTTCACGCGAGTCGTCGGCCTGCTCAATGCCGCTCTCCCTGATCCTCCGGGCAACGAATTGCTGCGACCACCGCAGGCCTAGACGCTGTTCGAGCGCGGCCGTCTACAGTGCAGGTTGGTCGCGACGAAGGCTCGACTGCGGAAATGCAGTCTCGCATCTAGGACTCTTGGTTAATCAAAAGCAATTTCAGGAGAGACTCTCAAATGAGAAACCGTTTTTTTGGACTGACTAGCATCGCCATCTTGAGCCTCGGCCTCTGTGCCCAACAGACTCTCGGCGGCGTTCTGTTCACCACGTTGGACATGGATGGAGAGGTTGATACGTTCCAGGACGACAGCCGTTCGATCTATACCGGTCCAGGGTCGGCCTTTGCACCGGCTGTTGGCGGGGTGATTTCAGGCTTCCTGCAAATCACGATCGCCGATGGCATTGGTCCGAGTACGCCAGCGCCGCCGTCGATCATCGCGATTTTCTCCTTCAAGATCGCGACGAATGACGCCAATGGCGATCTCACCACGGGTGATTTCGGACTCGTCCCGGTCGGAAGCGCAGCTTTCAAGGCGCTGGCGCCGACACTGACGGCCGCTTCGGGGCTCACTGACCCGGAGCTCGACAAGGCCATGTTTATCGTGGCTTCCAAGGCCACGCCGCAGGGCTATGTCACCCCCGCCGATTCGGCTGCCACGGCGCTCGGTTACATCAGCACGCTGGATGCGGATGCGACGCTGTCGTATGACCTGACTGCCGGGTTTGACGGACCCAATGACTTCCTCACCGCAACCCAAATTGGCAGCATCTTTGCTGAAGAGGGGCTGTTCAGCGTGTTGGGAGACAGCTACGCCGGCACTCCCGGTCCGGGAGCTGGTTACATTCCCGTGAGCCTGTTTCCTGGCGGACCGACCAGCGACATCGCGTTGTCTGGATTCGTTCGCGGGAATACCGCCCCGGGGAGCACGTTTGTCTATGCTGACGACGTCACGCTGATCGCCAATATTGTGCCGGAAGCGGGCTCAGTGTTGGTGTGGACGCTGATGGCGGCCTGTGGAACGCTGGTCGGCTACCGCGGCCGGCGTGCTGCCTAATTGTCCTGAGACAATGATTCGCCTCTCGTGAGGCGACGCCCTTGCGGCGTCGCCTCACTTTTTTTATGCGCTGCCTTTGATGCGCAGGGGCTTGGCGATTCGCAGGCTTGCCTGGAGAAGCTGCAGTTCGGCGGCCGCGGATGCGGCGAGGCGATGGCTGCTCAATTCCTGCGCGGCGGCACGAGGCCGGAGCCTCCAGGCCTGCGCTGGAACGCCCAACAAGAATTGAATCGTCGGCAGTCCCAGGGGGCGCAGGTGGTACCAATGCCGGCGGGTGTTGGCGGGAACGGTCTCGGCCAGTTGCGCGCAGGTCCACGCAGCGAACATGGAATTCGAAAAATCTTGATAGAAGTCGCCAAGCCCTTGTGCGTGGTAGTCCTGTCCGACGAGATTGACATAAGATTGCGTGATCTCGGCCGTCCGCAGGCGCGCCAGGTCCATGACGCAGATCAGTCCCGTCGGCTTGGTGACGCGCTCCAGTTCCTCCAAGACTCGGGTGACCGCGCTTAAGTCCGGGAGATGATGCGCCGCATCGGTGAAGGTCGCCAAGTCAAATTGATTGTCGCCAAACGCCCGCAATGACGTGGCGTCGGCCTGGCGAAACTCGACGTTCTCACGTCCTTGCTCGCGTGCATTCTTGGCCGCGACCTCCAGCATCGGTTCCGACAAATCGACGCCCACCAGCCGATCGAGCTTCAACTCCTTCGCCATCAAGAGCGAAAAGTGCCCCGGGCCGCAGGCGACGTCGATCGCCGCGCCGCCGAACGGTTCGGGCCGCGCGCGGTAGATCGTCTCCAAACAGACCGCATAGGCGATGGCCAGTTTGGTCGTCATCACCTGGTCGTACTGCAGCACGTTGTCCGGCTGGTCGGTGATCGCCCGCGGCTCGGGGATCCGCTCCAGCCGTTGGGGGCCGAACGATTGCCTGAGGATCAACGGCAGGTATTTGTGAACCGGCGGGATTGTGAAACCCATCTCAGCAGTCTCCATGTCCGGGCGACACCGTCATGTGTCGAGGATGTGTCGTGTGGGGTGGCGTGAAGGAAGGTCGCGGCGGACAGCAAGCGAAATGAAATGAAATTACGCAGTCGGGCTCGCTGGGGCGGCAAGCTTGCCCAGCGAGCGCGGGGGGGCCGCGTCCCCGGAACGCGGCGCGCGCGCCGCTGCCAGTACGGGCGACAAACGGCGCGACAGTAAGCGTCGCTTCAGCTGTTGCAGCCAACCGCGGTTGCCGTGGCGAAGTCGTCCCTGGCGCAGCGTCCCGCGATAGGCGTCGAACTGACAGAACGCCGGCGCGGGTCGCAAAGCGGCGGGGCGCACCAGGGCCTTCAGACACTCCGCGGCCAGGACGCCGCTGGCGAGCATGCACGCCAACCCTGCCGAGGGCGCGGCGCCGGAGGCCAGATCGACGCCCGAGAGGTCGGTGTACTTCAGGTGCGTCGCTTGGGGCGTCAGCCCGACGGCAAACGACACGAGCTGATCGACCCGATCCATCCCGTCGTGCAAATCAAAGTACTCGTCAAAACTCATGCCGGCCGGGTCGAACGAGAGCCACGCGGTGCTCAGTCCAATCGGACCGGCCGTGATCGCCCACAGGCCGCGCTCGCGCGCCCGGCGGAACAAAACCCGCCGGGCCTCAATCGCAAAAAAATCGAGTCCGTCGACGTACAAGTCGGCGCCCTCCAGGAACGCGTCGACATTGCCGGCGTGAATCGGTTCGGCAAAGACGCGTATATCCAACTCGGGATTGACGTCGCGGGCCGCGTTCGCCATCGCCGCGGCTTTGTTGCGGCCCAGATTCGAAACCAGCGCGCCGTACTGGCGGTTGAAGTTGGCGACGTCGAACTCGTCGGGGTCGGCGACATGGAACGCGCCGATTCCCAACCGGGCGAGCGTCATCAAGTGACTCCCCCCTACCCCGCCCATGCCGGCGATCGCCACGCGGCTGCCGCGGAGTTGGGCCTGTTCCGCCGACGTGATCAGACCGGCGTGCCGCTGAAACGCGACGTCGTAGTCCCACGCAGAGGGCGGCGAACCTGCCGGGGCGGCGTCCGCGCCGACCGTCTCGTCTGTCAGGGTGGTTGTGGTTGCGCTCATGAGTGCTGCTCTTGGCCGGCGGGCGTGGGCTGTTGGTCCTGGTAGACGTCGGTCAACGTGCGCCGCACCGACCGCACCGGCGGGAGCGGGCCGCGGCCGAGGCGAAACGCCATCTGCAGCGTTCGCCCGGCCACATCCGGTCGCACGCGCTCAAATCCGCGGACCATCTCCTCGATCAGGCGTCGCTGCGACCGGGAGAGCCGCGGGTCCGCCGGCCGCCGGCCGTAGCCCAGAAAAACCGGCAACGCCGCGACCGGATGCAGCGCGAGATCGGCCGCCGTGGCCGCCAACCAGACGCGCTGCAGTGTTCGTCCCCCCGCCACAAAGGCCTCCGCCGTCGGCTGGTCGACGCTGATCAGGCCCAGGGCGCCGGAGGCCGCCGTTTCGCGACGCGCTTGCCGCCCTACCGCCGCCGCAAACCCGCAGGCGTTGGCGATCCTCATCCGCGACCAGCGGCGCAGGGCGCGGAGCACGACGCGGACGTGCCCCGGCAGTTGGAGCGTGGCGAGGTCGAGGCCGTCGCGCGTACGCTGGGCGGCCGCGGGCGTCAGCCGGAGGTTGTCGTAGAACTCGCGATGAAACTCCCGACATTCGAAGCGGATGCGATTGCCGTGCCCGACGAGTTTTGCCAAGGCGCCGATCTCGCGGCGGTCGGTCACCCACGTGAGCGTGACGCCCGGAACGCGAACTTGGGCCGACAGGGCCGCCAGTTCGGCGGCCGTGGGCGGCGGCGTCGCGGTCATCCGCCGCCGCGTGCAACGCGGGGCGATGTGCGCCGCCAGCGGATCGCCGGCCGGCCCCGCTGGCGAGAATTCTAACGCGGCCACGGGTCGTAACGCCGATGTTGCGACCGAGTCCGCCGTCTCGAGAGTCTGGACGGTTGTTTCCCAGCCGGCGTTCCGAGCGACGATGACGGCATTCTCCACGCACGCGCCGATCCCCGTGAGGTCGAGCATCATGTCGACGTCGGAGTCGAGCGTGCGCGCTCGATCCAGGCTGACGATCAGGCGCCGGCCAGCGCTGCTGAAACGCCAGGGCTGCGTGTTTTCGGCCGAGGGCGCCAACAACGCCGCCGCGGCGACTTGGCGATGGAGCGTCGTCCAGTCCTGCTGAGCGGGCGCGTCGCGAACGGCGGCGGGAACCATGTTAGCGCTCCCCCGCGGTCGTCGTGGCGTCCAGCCTGGCGTCAATCGTCACGTCGACCCGCAGGCCGATCAGCAGGTCGCTCGCGTCGTCCACGGTGAGCAGCACCTCGCGGATCTTGGTGTCGTACAACTCATTGGAGCGCCCCGCGTCGAGGGTCTTGCGTTTCATCCGCGGGCTGAGCGAGGCGACGCGGCCCTGGAAGGTGCGGTCCGGGAGGCCGTCAGCGCGGAGGATCACCGGGAGGCCGACGGCCAGCCGCGGGGCGTCGATCTCTTCGACGTAGGCGCGAACTCGCAAGGCCGACGTGTCGGCCAGCACCACCGCCGGCGTCGGCGAGTCGGGACCGAGGAGCTGTCCTGGTTCGGCGTGAATGTCGAGGACGCGGCCGGCGTTGGGCGCCCGGAGAATGGTCCGGTCGAGCATCACTTCGGCCAGTTCGCAGCCGGCTTCGGCGGCGGCGACGCGGGCGCGGGCCATGCGGATTTCGTCCGCCCGCGCTGCGGCCTCGATTTGCTCCAGGCGCGCGCGGGCGGCGCTGAGTTCGGCCGTGAGCGTGTCGACCAGGCTGCGTTGGTCGTCCGCTTCCTGCGGCGACACGGCGTTCTTGAGACGCAATTCGCGAATCCGTTCCCAGGTCCGCCGCGCTTGATCGAGTTGCGCGAGCTTCGCATTGTACAGCGCGCGGGCCTCGTTGCGTTCCGACTCCCGCGCGCCGTTTTCCAATCGTTCGAGCTGGGCCTGGGCCAGCTCCAGCCCCGCCTTGCTCGAGGCGAGTTGTTGTTGTTGCCAGCGGTCGTCCAACTGGACCAACACCTGGCCGGTCTCGACCCAATCGTTGACTTCGACCAGGCAGGCCACCACGCGGCCCGTCGTTTCGGGGAAGAGTTCCACGTCGCGATGGGCGCCTTCCACGACCCCGGCCGCGTAGATCGAAACGGGCGCCGCGCCGCGGGCGGCGTCGAAATCGCGCGCACCGGCCGTGAGATCCGTCGACTGATGGTCGAGAATCGCCACCGCGCCCGCAATGAGGGCGCCCAGCGTCGATAACAAGACGAATTTGGTCATCCGGCCCGGGTGGGTTCAAGGTGAAAGCGGACGGGCGGTCGGCGTCGGTTGGGCGACGACGCGGCCCCGTTCCACCGCAAGGATAGAATCGGCAAAGGGGAGGATGCGGGCGTCGTGGGTCACGACGACGGCCGTCCTGCCCATCTCAACCGTTACGCGCCGCAGAAGCTGCATAGCCTGTTGCCCCGCCTCGGCGTCGAGCGAGGCGGTCGGTTCGTCGGCGAGGATCAGTTCGGGGTCGTTCGCCAGGGCGCGGGCCAGCGCGACGCGTTGACACTGACCGACGCTGAGGCGGCGGGGGATCTGCCGCCGAAAATCCCCCAGCCCCACCAGATCCAGCAATTCCTCGGCCCGCTGCCGCGCCTGGGACGGCTGCACGCCGCTGAGGATCAACGGGGCGCCGACGTTCTCGGACGCGGTGAGCCCCTGCAGCAGATGAAAGCGTTGAAAGATGAATCCCAGGCGGGTCCGGCGAAACTCGGCGGCCGCGTCGGGCGTGAGCCGCGTGAGGTCGCTGCCGAGCACGGAGAGTTTGCCGGCGTCCGGCTTCAAGAGACCGCCGATCATCGACAGCAGCGTCGTCTTGCCGCTGCCGGACGGCCCCAGCAGGAAGGCGCACTGTCCGCGGGGAATCGTCAACTCGACGCCGTCCAACACGGGCGTGACGGCGGCGCCCCGCCGATAAGCCTTCGCCACGCCGAGCGCTGCGACGGCCGGCAGGGCGGCCGTCGCGGCGGGACGATCAGGAATCAGCGGGTCGGCAATCATAGTGAAAACGTGAGGTTCGTGACGCAATCCGGAGGCGAAGTTAGCTTTGCAGCACCATGGCGGGATCGATTCGGCGGACGCGGAGGAAGGGGGCCGCCGCGGCGGCCAGGCAGATCGCGGTGACCAGCACGCAACTGCCCGCCGCGATTTGCCAGGGAATGGCGATCGGCGCCCGCGGCGTGCTGAACAACTGTTGAAGCGCCGCCGCCGCGATGAGGCCGAGCGCGGAGCCGGCCGCGGCCAGCAGCAGCGCCTGGTTGAGAATGAGGCTGAGGATCTGACGATCGCGGGCGCCGATCGCTTTGAGCGCGCCAAACTCGGCCAGCCGGTCGAGGACCGACGCGTAGAGCGTCTGCGCAACGATCACCAAGCCGACGAAGAGCCCCAGAACGGTCGCCGCGCCGAAACTGATGCCGATGCCCGTCCGCTGCAGCCAGTACGCGATGGAAATCTGAGCATACTGATCGCTGTCGTAGACTTCGGCGTCGGGTAGCCGCGCCTGAAGTCGACGGCGGACGGCTGCGGCGTCGGCTCCTGGGGCCAGTTTCACCAGGAAGTACGAGACCTGTCCGGAGGGGCGCGCGAGAAACTCGGTCGCGCGCTCCAGCGTGGTGAAGACGTACGGCGTCACCAGAAACCCCAGCACGCCTTCGGTAAACCCCGTCACCCGCGCGCGGCGGCCGCCGATTTCGCGGAGATCGCCAAGCGCCGGATTGTCGATCTTATGGGCGTCGAGCCGATCGACGACGATCGCATCGGGTTGCCGCAGCGCGTCGGGGTCCCATTGCAATTGAGCGGCCGAACCCATTTGGCTGGCTGGGTCGCTGCCGACCACGAGCACCTGTTCAAACCCGCCGCTGGGGAGCGTCATCACCGAATGGCCGACGAGATACGGTTCGGCCAGCGCGACGCCGGCGACGCTGCGAATGCGCTGTCCCCAACTCCGCGGAATGTCGTGCGGAAAATCGACGTTGTTCATCTGTTTGTGGCCCACCCAGATGTCGGCGTCCCCCTGGTTGACCAGCAGGCCGGCCTTGCGGATGAGCCCCACAAACAACCCGCCTTGCACGTTGACCAGCACGATCGAAAAGACCACGCCGACCAGCGCCGTCAGGAGCTTGCCGCGCTGGGCGCTCAGCATCTTGACGGCGATATTCCACACAGGCGGAGTCCTCAGAACGCGCGGGCGACCATGCAAACCCTACCTCAGCCGCACCGGGTCGGAGCAGCGACGGCGGCGGTCGGCGTCAAACCGAGCCCCGGACAACCCCCCTGAGCCGCACGACAGGCTGGCGACTGAATAGACGGACCCGCACCGGATCGGCTTTGTGGTAAATTGGCAGCACATCGACCTCGCCCCAGCGGCCTCAATAGCAGGGCCGGTCAATTCCTCCAATATCAATCCCGCTGCGACCCGAACTGCCGCGTGCCCGCCCCGCTCCTGGCCACTGACCTTCCCCCTTGCTGGCTTTCCTTTGCGGGGCCGGGCTGGGGGTGCGTGCTGGTATCGATCTTCCTGGCGACCTGGCTCGCAGCGCGGGGCCGCGGGTGCTGGTGGGCCGCGATCGCCGTCGCCGCCGTCGGCTTGGCGTCGGCCGGGCTTGCCGTCCGCTACGCAACCGAGGTGCAGGCGCCGCTTCTGGAACGTTGGGACCTGCGCGGGCCGTATGCGCCCTGGAAAAACTCGTGGCTGAAACCGCTGGAGGGAGCCGGCTACGGAGTTCACGACGACGTCGAATTCGGCCAGATCAGCTGCCGCGAGGACGCCGTCGTGGTGGGCATTCCGATGGGCGTTTTCGTCAATCGGAATCAGTTCGCACTCAGTCTGGCGATGTCTCTGCCCGTGGCCGTCGCGCTGGCGTTGAGTTGGCCCCACGCCTGTCGCCGCCGGTGGTCCCGCATCGCCGCGTCAATTGCCGGCGGAGCGCTGGCCGGCGTCATCGCCACCGGGGGCCTGTTTCTCATTGGCGTTCCGGCGAATTGTTGGGGCGCCTTGGGGGCGGTGTTGATCGCCGTGCCGACGACGTTCGCATTGGGCGTCCACAGTCGCCTCGCCACATGGTGCTGGAGCCTGGTGGCTGTCGGCATGCTGCTGGCGGCCAGCGGGAGCTTCTTCGTCTTGAGCCTGAGCAAAGACTTGATCCCTGCCGAGTCAAAACAACTCGTCGATGTTCAAAAAAGCCTCCAGGCAAGGATGGCGATCTGGGACATGGCGCTGGAAGCTTGGCGGCGGAACCCCCTCTTAGGCTGCGGTTGGGGAGAGTTTCAATACACGCAACCCGAGAGCGCAGAGAATACGTATCACTACGCTCACAACGAGTACGTTCATCTGGCGGCCGAGAGCGGCTTGGCGGGCGTGCTTGTCCTCGGCGCCCTGCTGGCCTGGGCGGGCGTCGTCGTCGTGCGGCGCTATCACGCGTCACGCCGCGGAGGGAGTCGCAACTTGTTGCTGGGAGTCGTCTGCGGGCTCTTGGCGTTGTTGCTGCATTCGGGGGTCGACTTTGCCGCGAGGGCTCCGCTCAACGGCGCGCTGGCCGCGATCCTCCTGGGGCTGGCGACGGGTATGGGGCGGCCGGCCTTGTCGCGCCGGCAGGTGGCAGCCGTCGTCATCGCTGCGGGTGCACTGGCTATCCTGGGGACCACTTGGCTGACGGGGGACTGGCAGCAGCGACTGCGCGTCCTGCGGGTCGAACAGGCCGTTTCCGCGGTCCGGCCCCGGTGGTTTCCGCCAAATCTGCCCGACTTGGCGCAGGCCGACGCGGAACGCCGTTGGCGATCGCGCGGGTCGCTGAGCGACGCCTTGGCCGCCGCCGAGCAGGATTGGCATGATGGGTTCGCGGACCGCGATGACGCCATGACCATGGCGACGGGGTACCTGCAGCTGTCGCGAGGGGAATCGCCGGACGAGTTGCAGCGCGCGCTGATTTGGCTGCAACGGGCCCAATCCCGTTATCCGCTTGACTCCACGGCGGCGACCATTGGGCAACTGACCGCGCCACCCGCCGCCGCGCCGCGCCTTCCCTAGCGTGCAGTTCGTCGGCGCTCGAAACTAACGCCGCGTACCGGGGCCCCAGACGACGAGGCTGCCGGCTTCGAGGGCGTCGCCAAGCGGCGCAGGAACCGTCGCAGAGAATGGGGTAATGTCAAGTGTTGCCAGCCCCACTTGGTCAGCGCGGGCGGTTACAGACCAGCCAATGAAATCTCCCGCGGTTGCCGTTCACGGGTTTTGCAGCAGCAGTGAAGGAAACGGTCGGCCTGTGAAGAGCGCGCGTCCGGATTCCTCGATGAATCAGATGGCGGGGCGGCTTTGCGGGGCGCAGGTCGCGAGGACCGTCCAGATGTGTTCGCACCACCCTGCGCCCACGCCGAGACGCCAGCGCCAGGACCGGCCGCAGAAAATGCTCAGGCTTCCGCTTGCCGATCGTAGCAATTGGGACGATTATCACAGGGTCGCTCCGGCCGGAGGTGAAATGCACGCAAGTGGCAGTAATGAAATGCGCGGTGACAGGCAGGCCGCGCGCTTCGCGTCTGTCAGCCCCAAGGATATACTACTTTTCCACGGGAACCCATCGCGGTTCGGGCGACGACCAACGCCGCAAGCCGCAGAAACCGAAATCACGGAGCCCTATGTCTTCGCCCTCACGACGCATTGGCGGACGAACAATGGCTTGCGAGCGGCGCCGCGTCAGTCATGTTCGATCGAGCGACGTATTGGCAAAGCTGGCAGCCGGGCATAGCTAATTATGCGGGCTCGGCTCGCACCGCACAGGCGGCGACTAGATCAAAGCAATCGCAAAAACGGCGTCGAAGAGCCAGCTAACTCGCGCCCTCGGAGAATCGATGAAATCATATCTTGCAACTGCCCTACTGCTTACCGCCTTGCTTTCCGTCGCGGCTCGTGGCGGCGAACACGTCTACGCCTGCGACTCCGTGGACGCGATCGAAGCGGCGCTTGCCGCGATCAACAAGGCGGGCGTGGGCGGCAGTATCGGCATTATGCCGGGGACTTACCGCCTCAAGAGTCCTTACCGTAAGTCGCTCGAGAAGTCCGGCAAGGGAGACTGGAACGGCGCGTCAAAAACCTACGCGCTCTACGTGTCTAGTCCCAACGTGACAATCTACTCCGTGGTTCCCGGCGCCGCTCGGTTGCTGGGCGAGAAGGACGCCATCGTCAACACCAGCGCCACGGGAGAGTTTACCGCGTTTCGCGGCGGCATGATCTACCTCGATCGCACGGCCGCGAACGCCACGATCAGGGGCCTCGATCTCGACGGCGGCGTGAAG
Organism: Planctomycetales bacterium; assembly: GCA_020427145.1. Taxonomy (GTDB): domain Bacteria; phylum Planctomycetota; class Planctomycetia; order Pirellulales; family Lacipirellulaceae. The sequence continues at coordinate 53,504 of JAGQOU010000099.1, forward strand.
CCGAGACCCAAATTCAATAAGAACGTCTACAACAACGCCGAGAACAAAGGCGTCGACTGCTGGGACTGGGGACACAAAGCGATCAATTCGATCTCGCCCAACGCCCGCATCCTCGATTGCCAGATCCACAACTGGGCCGGCGAGATGGTCTACGGGGGGCAGGACGGGACGCCATGCCGGCTGGAAATTCGCGGCTGCCGCCTCTACGACAATCAGGTCTCGGCCATGTCGGGCGATTGGCAACTCAACTGTCACAACAACGAGTTCTTCCGACTCGACGGCCAGTGCATGGAGGGCCTGCACAACTGGACGTGCAGCTACCGCGACAACTATTTCCACGACTGCAAGGGGGGCGGGCTCAATATCATGGGACCTGTGACCAAACTCGCGCCGAAGAACGGCTGGTGGATCGAGGTTCGCGACAACATTTTTGAGCGGATGGCGTCCGACCAGTTCGGTTGCGTCTACCTGTCGAGGCAGACGACGCCCGACGTATCAAATCCGAGCAGAATCGGCATCGTCGGCAATACGTTTCGCGACTGCCGGACGGCGCTCTCCGTGTCGCTGGGCGTGGCCGAAGAAGTCTACTTTGCAGACAATCTTATCCTGGTCGACCAGATACTTACGGCAGACGGCATCGCCAGCAAGAGCGGTCACTTTTTCAATTCGATGTTCTGCGACAACACGTTCATGCTGACGCAGAACGCCGCTGACCGCAACGCACGGCTCAACGCGGGGGCGCTCAACACCGGCCTTCACGGCGGGGCGAGATTCGTCGGCAATCTGTACGAGCGCTGCCGCCCTCCCGCTGATATGGAATTCTCCAATGGCGAAACGCCGCAACTCTGCTTTGTCAACGAGACGTACAAAGACCTGGAGTTTCAGCGCGACGTCTATTTGAAATACGCCACGAACAACCCCGGCAACACGCCTTTGCCGACGAACAATTACGACGGACCGATTAGCGTGGGCGTGCTGTCGGTACAATTCCAAACGCCGTGGTATCTCCGCATGGCCACGACTGCCAGCGGCGGCAAGCCGCTGTTCCCGGACGGCACGGAGCTGCGACTCACCGGCAACCCGGAAACAAGCGTCAAGACGGTGGCCTACTTGTGCAATGGGCGCGGCTGTCAGTTGCAGGACGACTTCCCCGTGTTTCTCGGCTCGTTCAACGACTACGTCCTGCTGCGGTACAGCGCCGCCGAGAAGATTTGGCTGGAAGTCGAGCGGTCGACGCCGACGGCCAACCGCCTGCTGAAACTGTCGCATCGCGGCAAGGCGGCGGACGCTCCGTTGTTCGGCGAACTGGCTCCGCTGGTCGTGGAGGGCGTGAACGTTCTGAACGAAGCCGTGGCCGGCTGGCCGTACTACGAGACGGACACCGGCGCGTGGAAGTACTACACGGGCTCGGCTTGGAACGCCAAGTAGGCCGCTAGGCGCGTTGCCAACGATCGCGGTCCGCGGCGTCGACGGGTGCGACCAAGACGGGACGTTGCTTGCGACGCCCCGACTGGCGCCACGATTTCACCGATTCTGTGTTTGGGCGGCGACGTCGACAGGATGGTCCGCGCGGGTCCGAGCAGCGTTCCGTTGGGTATTGTAGACCGTCCTGCGTCCGGCGAGTTGTCGCGGGGCGAGTCGACGGCTGATCTGGAGCAGGCGCTGGCGTGGCTCGAACAGGCGCAAACACGGTTCGCGCTCGATTCGACCGAGCAGACGATCGGGCAGCTGCGCGATCGTCTGCGCAGCGCAGAACACGATGCGAAACGACAACAAGGCGAGCGGCAATCCGCCGAGTGAGCGCCTGCCGCGTCGGCGACACCCCCCCACCAATTCTGGCGATCGAGTCAAAACTCCCATGAGACTGCTCAGGTGGATTCCGCAACTGCTCTGTCTCACGCTGTGGCTCGCGCCCGGCGCGGTCCGCGGGCAAGGGTCGCTGGCCGACTATCAACAGGCCGATTCGTTCGGCGCCCGCTTCCGCGACAAGGTCCTGGGGCAGCGGGTCCAGACGCACTGGATTGACGACGGCCAATCGCTGTGGATGCGCGTCCCGACTGGGCCGGGGACTCACCGCTATAAACTCGTGACCGCCGCCAACGGCCGGGAGCGGGATTTGTTCGACCACGATCGCCTGGCGGCCGCGCTCGCGGCAGCCGGCGGCGACGATTTCGACGCCGCACGGCTGCCGTTGCAGGGCCTGCAATACCTGGGAGACAACCAACTCAGCTTCCGGGCGGGCGGCACGACGTGGTCCTGCGATTTGGAGAGCTACGTCCTGAGCGCGGCGGACCCGGCCGCTGCGTCCCCCGCGACGACGGTCGTCGTGCTGGGACGCGCGCGGCCCAGTCGCGACACGGGCGACGAGACGAACATCACGTTCGTCAATCAAACCCCGGCGGAGATCGAGTTGGCCTGGATCGACGCCAACGGGCGGCGCCACCCCTACGGCGCCGTCCCGGCGGGCGGAGAGCGTCGCCAACACACCTACGCCGGGCACGTCTGGATCGCCCTGAACGGCGCCGGCGAAACGCTGGGGGCCTATCGGGCGACGGATTCGCCGGGGGCGGCGGTGGTGGACGGCAGCTGGCGACCGCGTCGCGCCGATCGCCGAGGCGCCGCCGAGCGGCGCGGCGATCTGTCCCCCGACGGCCAGTGGCGCGTCGAGATCGTGGACGCCAACGTCGTGCTGCATTCCACGCGCGGAGCGGAGAGCATTGCCCTGAGCGCCGACGGTGCGTCAGACGACCCCTATCTGCCGCGATGCTATTGGTCGCCCGACTCGGCGCGGTTGGTCGTGCTGCGCGAACGACCCGTCGCGCGCCGTCAGGTCCAGTTCGTCGAGTCGTCGCCCCCGGATCAGTTGCAACCGAAACTCCATGCGATCGACTATCCCAAACCGGGCGACGAGTTGCCTCGAACCCGCGTCTCCCTGTTCGACGTCGCGAACCGCCGACCGATCGCCGTCGACCATGCGCTCTTCGACAATCCGTGGAGTCTCAGCGACTTCGCCTGGCGGTCCGACTCCTCCGAATTCACTTTTCTCTACAACCAGCGGGGCCACCAGACGCTGCGGTTGGTGGGCGTCAACGCGACGACGGGCCAGGCGCGCGCCCTGATCGACGAAACCAGCGAGACCTTCGTCTGCTACTCCAGCAAGAGCTTCCTGCACCGGCTCGCGGGCGGCACGCGGGCGATTTGGATGTCAGAACGCGACGGGTGGTGTCACCTCTATTTGTACGACCTCGTCGCTGGCCGCGTCATCAATCAGATCACCCGCGGCGAGTGGGTCGTCCGCGGCGTCGAGCGCGTGGACGAAGAGCGGAATCAAGTTTGGTTGACCGCCGGAGGCGTTGATCCGAAGCAGGACCCGTACCACGTCCACTACTGTCGCGTCAATCTGGACGGCAGCGGGTTCGTCAGGCTGACGGAGGGCGACGGCACGCACGCCATCGCGTACGCCCCCAACCGCGAGTATTTCATCGACGTCTACTCGCGGGTCGATCTGCCCCCGGTGACCGAACTGCGGCGGTCGTCCGACGGGGCGCTGGTCGCCACGCTTTACCAGGCGGATTGGTCGCCCCTGCTGGCGGCCGGCTGGCAGCCGCCGATCCGGTTCAGCTGCCCGGGCCGCGACGGTCAGACCGAGATCTACGGGGTGATCTACCGTCCCAGTCGCTTCGACCCCCGGCGAAAGTATCCGATCGTCGAGTCGATCTATGCCGGCCCGCACGCGGCGCACGTCCCCAAAAGTTTCGCCACGGCGCATCGCGGGCAGGAACTGGCCGAACTGGGCTTCGTGGTCGTGCAGATCGACGGCATGGGGACGTCGCACCGCAGCAAGGCGTTTCACGACGTCTGCTGGCGCAACCTCGCCGACGCGGGGTTCCCCGACCGCGTCCTGTGGATCCAGGCCGCCGCGGACCAGTACCCCTGGATGGACGCCGCGCGGGTCGGCGTCTACGGCGGCTCGGCCGGGGGACAGAACGCCCTGCGGGCCCTCATCGATCACGGCGATTTCTACGCCGCCGCGGCGGCGGATTGCGGCTGCCACGACAACCGGATGG
>JAGQOU010000100.1 GCA_020427145.1 Planctomycetales bacterium
CAACCGCAGGACGGTTCGCAACAGTTGCTGACCGGCGCGCGGTAACTGACGTTACGCGCCGCAATCAATCCGCCGCTGAAGTCCGCATCGCCCTGCTGGTAGTAGGCGTCGTATTGGAACGCGACCGGACTGATCGCCGGGGCTGCCGAGCGGTCGGCGGCTCGCGAGGAGGTCGCGGCCGTTACCGAAAAACCAAGGGCGATGACAATGCAGCAGGCGGACAAACGGGGCATGAGCGGGCTCCGACAGGCGGGGAGGGTCGGCAAGCGGCGGGGGCAGCGCAAGCGCGGCTCTTTCGGCTATCGACCTCTTCCGACCCCCGCCCTCATGGCGAATCCGACATCCGCGCGGTTCAAGGGGCGAGCCGCCGCTGCATCTGGCAAACCCTGACGGTTAGCAGGCCCCTGCGGACCGCTACTCGTCCTCGTCGCTGGTGGGCATGCCCAGCTGCCGCATTTTGCGGTAGAGATTCGAGCGGTGCAGACCCAGCCGCTTGGCGGCAGCCGTCATGTTGCCCCGCACCGCGTCGATGGTCTGGCGGACGTACTGCTCCTGAAACTGCCGCGTCGCCTCGGCCAGCGTGGAATCCAAGTCGATCGATTGGGCGAGCTCTTTGGCGCCCGCGTCGATGAACGCCAGATCGTCCACTTCCACGGTGTCGCCGGAACTGAGATACGCGATGCGCTCGCAGAGATTGCGCAGCTCGCGCACGTTGCCGGGCCAGGCGTGTTGCGTCATGCGGCGTCGCGCCCCGGCCGAGAATCGCGGCGTACGGCGACCCATGTGTTGGCAAAAGCCGTGCAAGAAAAACTCCGCCAGCTGCACCACGTCGTCGCCGCGGTTGCGCAGCGGCGGCAATTCGAGACTGACGACGTTGAGGCGGAAGAACAGGTCCTCGCGAAATTTCTTCTGCCGCACCATGGCGGCCAGGTCTTGATTGGTGGCCGCCAGGATGCGCACCTCGGTGTGAATCGGTCGCGAGCCGCCGACGCGCACGACGGTCTTGTCTTCCAGCACGCGCAGCAGCTTGGCCTGTCCGCCGAGGCTCATGTCGCCGATTTCGTCGAGAAACAGCGTGCCGCCGGACGCCAGCTCGAACTTGCCCGCGCGCGATTCGCGGGCGTCGGTGAAGGCGCCTTTCTCGTGGCCGAACAGTTCGCTCTCCAGCAGCGTCTCGGCGATTGCGGCGCAGTTGACGGCAATAAACGGCTGGTCGCGGCGGCGGCTCAGGTAGTGAATCGAACGGGCGACGACCTCCTTGCCGGTGCCGTTCTCGCCGAGGATGAGAATCGCCAGGTCGGTGTCGGCAATGCGGCGCACCGTGGAGCGCACCGCCTCGATCGGGGCGCTGTCGCCGATGATTTGCACGCCGGCGGCCGCTTCTTGGACCAGTTGCTGGTGCTTAACCAGCAGGTCTTCGAAGTTCTGCGTGTTTTCCAGGGCGACGGCCGCGTAGACCGCGAGTTCCACCAAACCGCGCTCATCTTCCTCGCTGAAGTGTCCGTTGCGTTTGTTGAGCGTCTCGAACGCGCCCAGGCAGCGCCCCGCGGGCGTCATCAGCGGAACGCAGAGCAGGTTGTGCGTGGTGTAGCCGGTGTTCTTGTCGACGTTGCGGTCGATCTGGTCTTCGCCGAGGCCGCCGCCGACGCGGCGCGGTTCGAGCGACTGCACCACCTGGCCGACGATGCCGCTGTTGTCGGGAATGCTTAGCTCGTTGTCCTGCAGCCCCAGCGCCGGGCGGGCCACGAGTTGGCGGTTCGGTTTGTCCCACAGGAAAATGCTCGCCCGATCGGCGTCGAGCAACTCCGTGGCGGCCTTCGCCATGGCTTTGAGCAGGTCCTCGGTGCTGTTGGCTTGCTCCCAGTGGCGGGTGATTTCCAGCAACCGTTCCAGGCGACGGATTCGTCGCTGGCGCTGGTATCGCGTGCTGATCGACGAAACGGCGGGTGCGAGGATTTCGGCCAAGCCTTCCAGCGAGCTGCTGAGCACTCCAGAACCAGTGAGCACATAGCCGCCGCCCAAAGGGGTGGCGAGCCAATCGTCGGCGGAGGCCGGGCCATCGCGATCGATCGCCTCGGCGGCGGCAACGATGGGGATCAGCTTTGCCGGGGCGCCGCTCGTGGCCAGCACCTCCCACTGGGGCGGGTTGGTACGCACCACCGCCATGGCCGAGCCGCCGGCCACGGTGCGGGCCTCGGGCAGCACCTGGGCCAGAAAGGGCCCAAGTTCGTCGTGCTCTGCCATCGAATCGAGCACGAATTTGGCGAAATCCCCCATCAATTCGGCGTTATCAGCAGCTCTCGGCATGGTGGACTCGCCAATTTGACTAGCAGTGGGCATTATGTGTTGCGAAATAGAATCTCATTCGCTTGATTAATGATATCATTTGGATTCATTTGGTCAACTTGTGTGTCAAATTGACTTATTGCCCGCCGTTCCGTGGGCAAACGGGTTTTCCCGGCTCGCCGACGCCCTTTGGCCCCTGTTGTGGCCGCGGTCGGCGCTGGTATCTTTCTGACCCCGGCCGGGCCCGATCGCTCGTGTCGACGCTGTGAGTACGCCACATCCGGCCGTAGGAGTTCGCCATGGGCATGTTTTCTGGAAAGAAGGGCCTCATTACGGGGGTCTTCAACAAGCAATCGATTGCCTGGGCGATCGCCGAACGGATCCTGCAGGAGGGCGGGGAGTGCGGTTTCTCCTACATGCCCGACAAGCCAGACGATGAGCGGAAGAAAAATCTCAACCGCGTTCAAAAGCTGACCGAAGGCATCGCGGGCGTGAAGTTTCTCCAGCCGGTGGATGCGACCAACGACGACGATATCGCCGCGGTCATGGAAAAATGCCGCAGCGAGTTCGGCCAAATTGACTTTCTGCTGCACTCGATCGCCTTCGCCCCGCCGGAGGACCTGCGCGGCGCCACCATTGCCACCAGCCGGGCGGGCTTCAAGTTGGCCATGGAGATCAGCGCCTACAGCCTGATGGCCCTGTCGAACGCCGCCCAAAGCGTGCTCGCCGACGGCGCCAGCGTGCTGACGCTCACCTACTTCGGCGGCGAAAAATGCGTGCCGGGGTACAACGTGATGGGCGTCTGCAAGGCGGCTCTCGATTCGATCGTGAAGTACCTGGCGTTTGACCTCGGCCCGCGCGGCATTCGCGTCAACGCGCTGAGCGCCGGTCCGCTGCAGACCATTTCCGGTCGCGGCGCCGGGGTCGACGACATGCTCACCCTGTACGAAGGCATGGCCCCGTTGGGACGCAACATCACCCACGAAGAGGCCGGCAATTGCGGCGTCTTTTTGCTCAGCGACATGTCGGGCGGGGTGACCGGCGAGATCATGCACGTGGACGCCGGCTACAACGCGATGGGCTCGCCGGGCCGGCTGCTCGACCGCTTTCGCAGCTAGCGGATTTTGCCGCGGCGACGGCGCAAAAAATCGGGGTAGGTCGATTCGCGGCAACCTTGGTAAATTCTGCAAACCTTGCGGGGCGTGGCGTACGCCGCCGCGGGGTCGCAGCAAGTCGCTTTCGTTCAAGATGAACCGAGGCGACGGCCGCTGCGTAGCGCTGCTGCCGCAGGAGATTCGTTGCGGCGGCGCAAGAGTTGCCGCGAGAGCGACCGGCGGAACGCGCAGCCGCGCGGGCCGTCGCCGCTAGTCATCGCTGTCGGACAAGGAATCGTCCGCTACCACGAACAAAGGAACGAGCATGGATGCTCAGCCTCTGCGGGTCGCTGCGCCCGCTGCGCGATGGATCGCGCTGACTTGTCTTGCCCTGAATGCGTCGATGGCCGGCGCGGGCGGTTATCGCACCGCGAACTTCCACGTGGTGAGCGCCCCGACGCCGCAACTTGCCAAAGAGATCGGCGACGCGGCGGAACGCTACCGTCGCGATTTGGCGGTGGAGTGGCTGGGGCGCGAGTTGCCCAACTGGCCGGAGCCGTGTCCGATTTCCGCGCGGGTGTCGCCGCGCCTCGGGGCCGGCGGCGAGACGAGTTTTGTGTTCGACGGCGGCCGCGTGTTTGGCTGGCAGATGCAAGTGCAAGGGTCGTGCGAGCGGGTGCTCGACTCGGTGATTCCGCACGAAGTCACGCACACCATTTTTGCGTCTCATTTCCGCCGTCCCCTGCCCCGCTGGG
>JAGQOU010000003.1 GCA_020427145.1 Planctomycetales bacterium
CGTGGTCGACGTGCTGGACTCTACGGAGCCGACGACCGAATGCGCTGCTGGCGAATCGCCGTTTGCGGCGGCGCTGGGGGAAATCTGCGGCGATCTGGCCCGCGCCCGCCGCGAAGTGCTTTCGTCGGTAACCCTGGCCGACCTGGCCGACCGCGGCGCCGCCGCGACGGGGCCGATGTGGTATATCTGACTCGCGGCGACGCTTGGCGCTCCAGGGGCAGCGGGCGACCGTCTGTCCGTTACTGTGAGTCCGATTTGACAAAGCTCAGCTGACCCCCCATGGTTCTCGCCTTCTTCACAGTCGTGCTTGGCGTCGGCGGTGCGATCGGGCTTGCGGCATTCGTTCTGGAACCCATTGTCGGCATGGGGCCGCTGACAAAGCGATTGCGCTATCAAACGGCCGATCTTCTGTGGCTATCGGTCCTTCTTATGTATCCGCTGGGGTTTCTCACGTGGTTGCAACGGCGGCCGGATTCCTTGATGGGACGGAGTGACTTGTCCCAGATGATCGCGGGTGTTTCGCTGCTGATCATGGTGGTGGCGATTTGGCGCATGTCGTTGATCGTGCTGCAGCAGCGCCAAGTGATTGAGCCCGTGCGCCGCGCCGTTTTTTCGGCAGTTGCCATGCCTTTGGCAGTGATCTCCCTGCTGGTTTTCACTGGCTTATGGATCGCATTCGTCGGTTCGTCGCTTCACGGAGAATGGAACTCCTCGCTGGTCGCGGCCACTGTGACCGCGTTGGCAGTCGCGGTCACCAGTCGTTTGCTATTCGTGTGGTCGCTCAAACTGACGGCGAAACCCATTGATGCAGCCGCCGGCGAGTGTTCGCCCTTCGATGCCGATCCCCCTAGTACATCGGATCGCTCGGATTGAGGTTGTGCAGATGCACCTCGTCCGGTCGCTCGAGTTTTTCGAGCTCGGTGCGCAGCAGCCGCAGGCCGGCGTGGAAGTCGAACACCTGGAAAACCAACAGGTGTTCTTGCGGGCCGGTGTCGTTGTCGCCTTGGCGCAGGTAGTTGCTGTAGAATCCTAGCTTGGCGCCTTCCAGCGCGGCGCGAAGCGGGCGCACGTACCGCTCGCGCACTTCGTCGCCCGTGAGCGAGGACTTGAACGAGATGCCAACGCGATCCATGTCAGTTGTGCCCTTCGTCGCCGCGGCGTGATGAGGCGCGTGGTTGCCGCCGCCTGTCAGTTTAGGATGATGGCGGACGTGGCGCCAAATGTTCTGCGACAGTGCCGAGGCAAATACAGCGATTGATTCGGAGGTTCCGTGGAGATGGCTGCCGCCTGGGTCAACGCCTTCAGCACCGCCGGTTATGCGCTGTGGCCCGAACTGATGACCGCCCTGCAGTGCGACGAATTGGCCGAGTCGGTCGCCTCCGCGGCCAGCGGCGCCGACGGCCGAGCGGGTCTGCGAAATCTCCTGCAGACGTGCCCGGCCGTGCGTGACTTGGCGCAATCGCCGACCGTTCGTGACATCATCTCGGCCGCGCTGGGCGGCTCGGCGCGCTGCGTCAAAGCCCTGTGGTTCGACAAAACCCCAGGCGCCAACTGGTCGGTATCGTGGCATCAGGATCTGATGATTGCCGTGCAGCAGCGGCACGACGCCCCCGGCTATACGGCCTGGTCGCTCAAGCAGGGCGTGCCGCACGTCAAACCGCCGGTCGCGGTGCTCGCGCGGATGGCCGCACTGCGAATTCACCTGGATGACTGCGGGCCACAGAACGGCCCGTTGCGGGTCCTGCCGGGATCACACGGCCGCGGCGAGTTTGACGACGCCGACACGGCCGCGCTCGCAGCGCGCGTCGCGCCGGTGGAGTGCGAACTGCCCCGCGGCGGCGCGTTGCTCATGCGTCCCTTGCTGGTGCATAGTTCTGCGCGGGCGGCACTTCCCCAACGTCGTCGCGTGCTACATTTGGAGTTCTCCGCCGAAACGCTGCCCGCTCCCCTGGTGTGGTATGATTTCGTGTGACCGACGTCGCCCCGCAGACGCCGGCGGACAACGCGAATTCCACCGCAGCCTCGCCGAGACGATCGCCGCCTGTGGCTCACGGCTGCTGACGCTCAAGGTTATTCAATGACTTCTCGCACGATTTCAATTGGTTGGACAGCCGCGAACTTGGTGCTGGCGGCTTGCTTTGTCGCGGGTTGCCGTGAGAGCAAGGCGCCTGCCGCCGACGAGGCGCAGGCCGTGGCCGACGACGGTCCCGCGCCGCTGGAGGCGGCCGATTTGGGCAGCGTCGAGCCGGCGCACCGCGCGGGCGATTTGTATCTTGCCGGCCAGCCCAGCAAAGACGACATCGCCCGCTGGGCGCGCAAGGGTTACCACACGGTGGTCAATCTGCGCAAACCCGACGAAATCGATTGGGACGAAGGCCGCGCGGTGCGCGTGGCGGGGATGAACTACATCTCGATCCCCGTCGGTTCGGCCGACGACTTGACCGACGAGGTCTTCAGCAAGGTGCGGAAGTTATTGGGCGACCCCGAGCGGCGGCCGCTGGTGTTGCACTGCGCTTCGAGCAATCGGGTCGGCGCCGTGTGGATGCCGTACCGCGCCTTGGACGAAGGCGTCTCGGAGCGCGATGCCGTCGAGGACGCCGCACGGGCCGGGCTTCGCTCGACGGATCTCTCGCAAAAGGCGCGCGACTACATTCATCGCAACCAAAAGGGCGCCAAGTAGGCTGACCCCGGCGTCGTCACGCGTGATTACCGCTCCGTGGTTGCCGTTTCGCTGCGCCAGGCGGTGCGCTGCGGCTGCTGGGGACCCAGGGCCATGGCCAGCCAGCCGTCTTCGATGACCAACTGCGTGACCATCAACCCGGCGAAGCGCGGATCGCCTTCGACTCGCGGCGCCAGGATGACGATCTCCTGATCTTTCGGCAGCATCTTGCCGAACACGCTGTGCAGCACAATGCGCGCGCCGGTCAGCAACCGGCGGCCGTCGAACTGCAGCGCGTCGTCGCGCACCAACTTCAACGACAGTCCCTCAACGACTGGCCGGAAAAAGGCGTGGACCTCGACGTCGTCGATGCGGTCGCGGCCCTGCGAGAGCTCGGCGATCGATAGGATCAACTCCACGCGATCGTCGTGACAGCGCACGCGGACCGCGTCGGTCTTGGCGAACTCGACGGTCGCCCGCGAGGGAAAGTCGGCCTCGGGCGGCGTGAGCGGTCGATCGAGTTGCGCAGCGAGCGTTTGATAGAGCTCGAGTGAGGTGAACTTTCGGCCATCGAGACCCAGTCCGCGCGCCGCGTTGTTGAGCGCCGATTCGTGCAGTTGGGCGCTGGCCAGGCTGTCGCCAGGGGCCGCGGGCCGGGGCGTGTGGGCGCCCAGTTGGGCCTCGTCGGCCAACCGCATCCGCATGACCGCTCGCTGCTCGGTGGTGTACATTTCCAGCGGATTGACGGCCAGGGCGAGCTGCTGCAGCGGGGCCAGCACGGCTTGCGTGAATCTCTGTTCCATCACGGCCAGCTTGGCGTCGGTTTCGCGGTCGAGTCGCTTGCGCGCTTCTCGCGTCACCTTGCTGCGGACTTGCGCCATCGCGCGCGGGCGGCGCTCGCGTTGCTGCTGCTTGGCGTAGCCCTCGACCAGCGGACCGACCAGCGGGACGACGTCCAGGCTGTTGTCGACGCCCACCAGGCGGTTCTTGTTGGCGCCCGTCTTGGCCTCGGCGGGCCACACATGCAGACCGTACCGGTTGAGCAGGATCAGCTTGCGGGCTTCATAGTCCACTTGGGCGTTGTTGCGAACCTTGGCAGGCCAGGTGTCGGAGTAAGTTTGGCTGCGAACCGTGCCCCGCGCCTCCAGGCCAAACCGCCACACGTTGGGATCGGGCAGCAGTCGCACTTCAAGCTGGGTGGTCGTTTGCGCCCGACCGCGGACGTCGGCTCCCGCCACGTTGTCGCGGACCGGCGTATTGACCGGCTCGGGCTGCGGGGCGAGGCGGTTGAGCAGGTCGCCCGAAACAGCCAACCGCATGTTGCCGTTGCGATAGTAGCGGTCCAGCTCGGCGGCGAGCTGCTGCTGCCGCGGCTCGCCGCTGAACGCCATTCGGGCGCGCAGTTCGGCGATCATGTCGGCGTCGCGTTGCGCTGCTTTCTGCTCGTAACGCTCGATGAGCGCCGCGAGAATCGCAATGTCGATGCGGCCCGACGCCCAGGGACGCAGCGCAGCGGCCAACTCGGCGGCGGGCGTCGTGGCGAGGAAGTCGCGTTGCGCGTCGGTGAGATCGGGCGAGTCAAGGCGCGCGATCACCTGCCGTGCAATCGTGCGGCGCTGGGCGGCTTCGTCGGCTCCGCCGACGCTGGCCAACGCGGCCAGTTCGTCCAGCATCAGGTAATCGCGCCACGCGTCGCCGGCGTCCGATCCGGCCGTGACCGCGGCCAACTCATTGAGCAACGGCATCAGCTCTTCACCGTTGAATTCAGCGGTCGGAGTCGTTGTCCAAGCCGTGGCGTCGGGGCCGCTGGCGTCGACTAGCGCCTGCCACAAGGCAATGCGACGGCTGATAGAGCGGGCGGCGCGAATGCCGACGCGCTGCAGGGTGGGGTCGTGGACGGCGAGCGAGGCCTCCAGGCCCCGGCGGGCGAGCTGGTCGAGTTGGCTCACCGCGGCGGCGGCCTCGTCGAGCGGCGCTCCCGGCGTGGTCAGCGGCGCCAGCGCCGTCAGGGCGTCGGCGGCCCAGGCGGCGCTGAGCGGCGGCGCAGCAGCCTGCTGGAGCTGACGCACCAGTTCAGCGGGCTTGAGACGCAATAGCGGCGGCTCGGGCTTGGGCTGCGGCTTCTCGCGCACGGCAACGCGCGGTTCGATCGGCGTCGGAACGACTGCGACTTGCGGCACTGCAGGCGTGGGCGTCGTCACCTGCGGCGGAACCAACCGTAGCGGCGTCGGCCCAGTGATCGGTTTGGGTGGCAGCATCGCCAGTCGGTCGTGGGAGCTCTCCACGCGAACCTGGACGGGCTGTGCCGTGGGAGCGGGCTCGGCCACGCGCTCGGGCTCGGGCTCGGGCGTCGGTTGCGGCGCCGTCGCGACGGGCTGGTCCTGTGCCGGCGCCGCTTGCGGCGCGGGCAACTTGGGCAGTTCGATGCTGCGCAGGTCGTCGACCAATTGCAGCAACGCGTCACGCGCCGCCAGCAGTTTGGTCAGGTCGAGTTCGCGGCGCGGCGCGGCGGCAGGCGGCATCGGCGTTTCCGCTGGCGGGGCCGGCGGCAAACGCGGACTGGCCGTGGCCAGCGGCGCCATGCTCGTCATCGATTCAGCCGCATTGGAAATCGTTTGGGCCGCGGCGGCAGCGGTCTGCGGCAGCGGTTCGTCGACCAGCGCGTAGTCGTCTTCCAAAAGCGGCGCCCCCGACGCGGCGACGGGCTCCACTGGAATCTCCGCGGCAACGTTGACCACGGGCGGCAATTGGGGCCCCGCATCGACAATGTCGGCGAGCTGATTTTCTTCAGGCTGCGGCGCAGCGACGGGGTGCGTAGTCGCGGCAACCTGGAACTCCGGGACGACGGGCGTCGACTCAGCCGTCGGCACAATCTCTTGATCCAGCGCGCCGGCCGGCTGAAACGTGTCGCGCACCTGCTCCCAGCACAGCGGCGCTGCTAGCGTCAGCCCAAACAGCAACAGCAGCGCCAGCATGCGCGGCCATTTGGCTCGTCTACGAATCCATTCCATGTCGTCCCTGCCTCCCCCCATCAACTGCAGCTTCAAGCGGCACGATTGAAGCGGCGCAAACATGCCGCGGCGACTGACCGCGGGCGGACCCTCGGCGGCGCGCGCCGACGCTGCGCACTTATCAACAATGATCGGGCGTGCAGGGTCGGCGGCTTGCGTCGAGTCTGCGGGAAGCTCATGCTGGGAGTTTCTTGCGGCGATTTGTAGTCCGACTGGGCAGGCCGCGCAAACTTTGTCGAACAAGACGCGAGGCGGCCCGCTGTGACTCGATCGACCAAGAAACCCGCCGCGAAAGCTGCTTCCAGGCGGTCGGCGAATCCGTCTCGTGTCAAATCGAGCAAATCGTCCGCCAAATCCTCTGCGTCCGTTGAATTGCTGCTGGAGCTGCTAGCACTCTCCGGGCCCAGCGGCGGCGAGGGCCCCGTTGCCGATTTCATCATCAAGCGCCTGCGCGGAGCGGGCTTGCCCGCCGAGGCGGTGCTGCGCGATTCGCCTCCCAAAGATTCCCCCGTCGCCGGCGCAGCGGGCAACCTGATCGTGAAGCTGCCGGGCACGCGGCGCGGCCGACGCCGCATGCTCTCGGCGCACATGGACACCGTGCCCATCTGCCAGGGCGCTCGCCCCGTGAAGCGCGGTCGCAAGATCGTGGCGGCCGATCGGGCGACTGGTCTGGGGGGCGACGACCGGGCCGGCTGCGCGGTGATCTTGGCCACGGCGCTGGAGCTGCTTTCCGGCGGGCACGAATACCCGCCGCTGACTTTCCTGTGGACCGTGCAGGAAGAGGTTGGCTTGCACGGCGCGCGGACTGCCAAGCTCGGCCTGCTGGGGCGTCCGCGGATGGGTTTCAACTGGGATGGTAGAGGGGCGAGTCAGCTGACAATCGGCGCCACGGGCGGCTACCGCATGGGCATCACGGTCAACGGCATCGCGAGCCACGCCGGCGGCCACCCCGAGGACGGCGTCAGCGCGATCGCCGTGGCGTCGCTGGCCATTGCCGACCTGGTGCACAACGGTTGGCACGGGTTGATCGAAAAGGGCGGCCGCCGCGGCACAAGCAACGTCGGCATCATCGCCGGCGGGGCCGCGACCAACGTGGTAACGGATCGCGTTGCGTTGCGCGCCGAAGCCCGCAGCCACGACGCCGACTTCCGCGTGCGGATTGTGCGGGAAATGGAGCGGGCGTTCGAGCAGGCCAGCCGGCAGGTCAAGACTGCGGCAGGAAAGACGGGCAGCGTCGAGTTTGATGGCCGACTCGATTACGAAGCGTTCCGGCTCGATCGCGACGAGCCGGCGGTGCAGCTGGCCGCGGCGGCGGTCGTGGGCGAGGGGCTCGCCGTCGACTACAACGTCGCCAACGGCGGGCTCGATGCCAACTGGCTCACCATGCGCGGCGTTCCCACTGTGACGCTGGGGTGCGGACAGAACAGCATCCACACGGCCGCCGAATGGCTCGACCTGGACGAATTCGAGCGCGCCGTCGCGATTGCGGGCCGCGTGGCGACCATGGAGTAGAATTAGAATAACGACTGGCGGCGCGCCGAGCCCGCTTCGGCTCGGAGGCTGCCGCCGCATGGATTGACCCTCCGTCTCTCACCCCGCCGCACGATCCGCCATGCAGCCCGACGACGAGCTCTGCCTCTGTTTTCACGTGACGCGGCGGAAGGTGGAAAACTTTATCCGGATCGAACGGCCGCGGCGCGCCGGTCAGTTGGCGGAGTGCTTTGGCGCCGGCACGGGCTGTGGGTGGTGCCGCACCGCTCTCGGACGGCTGTTTGAGGCCGCCGGGGCGGAGGAGGGTGATTCTGCGGCGGACTTGCCCGATCGGCGCGAATATGCCCAGCAACGGGCGCGGTACGTTCGCTCGGGCGGGGGCGCGCCGCCGCCTGGAGCGACGCCCATTGGGGACGATTCGGAGAATTCCGCCGAAAACTGACCCGGCGGGTGCGGCTCTGCGCCATTCCGCATTCGCCTGTTTTCCTTGCTGCGGGAACGCTGGCGTGTTATAAGCGCATACTGGAACCGAGGTTTCGGCAAGGAGGCTGCACTGCGGCGTCGGCCGTGCGAATCGCACGGCGGGGTTTTCCGATTCAGGCAGAGGCACGCAGGCGGCGCGGGCACCCATGACGCGAATTACATTGCGAGTGCTCGACGGCGGCGACCGCGGCAAGATCTTTGCCGACCTGGCGCCTCCCATCACCATCGGGCGCGAGGAAGGCAACTCGGTTCAGCTCAACGACGAGCGAATCAGCCGCTTTCACATCAAAATCCAGGAAGACGCCGGCAAGCTCGTGCTCACCGATCTGGAGAGCACCAACGGCACGCGGGTTAACGGCGAAGACGCCCACCTGCGGATTTTGCGCTACGGCGATGTCATTTCACTGGGCCGCTCGGTGCTGTTGTTTGGCACCCGCGACCAGATCGCCGGTCGGCTCGAAGAGTTGCGCAACGATGGCATCGGCGAGACGGCCGAGTTGCTGGCCGAGGAATCGCGGCTCAACGGCGATTCCAAATCGATGAGTTTCGAGCTGCGGTTGGGCGCCTCGGAGGATTTGCAGAGCACGTTGCATATCCCCCAGCCGCCTGAATTGCCCGAGCATCTCAGCACCGGACAGGCGGCCCAAGTCTCTGAACTGCTGGAGTATCTCCACCTCCGCACGCGGCAGTTGGTGCAGGGCGCCATGGTGGAGGAAGAGGACGGACGCGTCATCATGCCGCTTCCCCACTGGCAGGAACTGCTCGAAGTACAGGCCCAATTGGCCGAGTATCTGCGCGAGATCGGCGATCCGAACGGCGAGTAGGCCTCGGCCCGCGGACAAGCGACCGCCGTCGCCCCAAGCCGTCTTCACGATTTCTTAACAATGCGGTCGCCGGTGCGCGGTTCAATGCCTCCCGGCGCGTGAAGCTGTAGCGGTCGTGCCGAATTCCGGGCGACGGTGCGGAGTTTCTTGCTGCATGTCCGCCTGTACGGCGTGTGTCGGTCGTGCGGTCCGCGCCGATAGTACCGATGGCGTCGCTGCAGGAGGCAGAGTCGCTGCAGGCGGTGCAAGCCGCAGAGAAGGGACGGCGGGCGCAGGTCCGTCGTCGACAGGGACGTTTCCGGGAGATCGCGTGCGCCCCGACTTGGCGGGCGGCGCGCGTGCTTCCGCTCCTTCAGCCTAGCGCAAGGATGCGCCGCTCAATCTCATGAAAAGACTCTTGCTCGCGATGCGCGGCGGACGCGCGCGGCGGTCGGCGCTGGCCTGCCTGTCACTGATTGCGGTTTGCTCGCAGAGCATCGCGGCGACTGGCGTCGACGAATCGGCGATCTACGGGTTGCCGCCCGTGATTGACGACCAACTCGCCCCGGCGGCCCACTACAGCGCTTACTTGTACGACGACGGCGCCGACGCCGACGAGGGCGACCTTGAGCTGACGATGGAAGACCGCATGAAGGCCATCGAAGGCAAGTACGACGACCTCTCGGAGGACTACGACGCACTGAGCGGCAAGTACGACGAACTGAAGAGCAAGATGAAGAACGCGGCGTTCGCGGGACACAGCGACGCCACGATGAAGGTCAACGGTCGTATTCACGCCGACATCTGGGGGTTCCCCGGCACGTCGCCCGGCGTCAACGCGTTTGAGTCGGGCAGTCCGGACATCTCGCCGCAGGATCGCTTCGGTTTCCGCCGACTGCGATTCGGCGTCAAAGGCGATATCTGGCAAAACATGCTCTACAAGATCGAGATGGAGTTCGCCGGCGGCAACAAGAGCGAGTTCCGCGACGCCTACTTGGGCTGGAAAGATCTGCCGATTTTCCGCGAAGTGTTGCTGGGCAACCAGAAGCGACCCTACGGGTTGGACCACCTCAACAGCAGCCGCTTCAACGTGTTCATGGAGCGGCCGTTCATTATCGAAGGCAACAACCAAGACTCGCGGCGATTCGGACTCTGCAGCTACGGCTACTCGGAGGACGAGGCCTGGAACTGGCGGTTCGGCACGTTCAACCAGGAGTTGACCCAAGCGACAGGCAACTACGTGAGCGATCACTGGCAGATGGAATTTGCCGCTCGGATGGCGAACACGTGGTGGTACGACGAATCGTCCGGAGGTCGCGGCTACGGGCATTGGGCGGTGAGCGGGGCCTACGCTAACCCCGGCGGCGGAGCGCCGGGCCAGGCGCCCAACCAGGCGGAGTTCCAGACCCGTCCCGAAGCTCGCTCGTCGAGCCGCTGGCTCGACACGGGGACGATCGTCGGCGCCCGCGATTACGAGTTGCTCGGTTTGGAGAACGTCTGGAACTTCGGCCCGCTGCAGATCACCGGCGAGTACCAGAACGTGTGGCTGCAGCGACAGGGCAATACGGACCTGAACTTCTACGGCGCCTACGTCTACGTCGCTTACTTCCTCACCGGCGAGCACATGCCCTGGGATCGTGAGAGCGGCACGCTTGATCGCATCTATCCGTTCGAGAATTTCTTCCTGGTCGACACGTGCCGCGACGGCGTACGGGGCGGCTGGGGCGCATGGCAAGTCGCCTACCGCTGGTCATACGCCGACTACACCGACCAAGACATCATGGGCGGCGTCGGCGAGAGCCACACCGTGGGGCTCAACTGGTACTGGAACGCCTACTCCCGCATGCAGTTCAACTGCGGCTATGGCGATATTGACGAGCACGCGCCCGTGGCAGGGTTCAGTTCCGGCCACTACACGTATCTCGGCACGCGGTTCATGGTGGACTTCTAGGCCGCGATGATTGTTGGTGCGGCGCGTCGTCCCCCCGACGCGCCGCCGCGGAGACGCTTCCCCACTTACGTGAAAAATCGCCCCTGGCGACAGCGGAGAACCCCTCATGAAATCAGCATATCTTCAGCAAGTTGTCCGCGTCGCGGCTTTGGCGGCGCTGGTGGCCCTGTGCGTCGGGCCGGCAGCTGTCGGCGCCGATCAACTCACCTCGCCGGCGGCTCAGGCCGTGGCCCAGCCCGCCATGGCGGATGGCCAAGTGGCCGCAGCCGGCTGCATTGGCCGCCGCACCAGCTGCGGTTGCGCCGAAGCGGCGTGCGGCTGTGCGGCAGGCGGCAAGTGCTGCGGACCCGACTGCTGCCAAAAGCAATGCGTCGTGTACTGCGACCCTGACGACTACGTCTGTTGCGCGAAGACGGAAAAGGAAAAGGTGGCCAAAGAGTGCTGGATCGTCGGCTGCGAGCCGGTCTGCATTCCGAAATTCCGCCTGCCGTGGGAATGCTGCTCGAAGCCCAAGTGCGGCCGCGTGCGGTGCATCAACACGCTCGGCAAGGAATCGTACGAGTGCGAAGAGTGCGTCACGACGTGGGAAGCGAAACGAGTCGGTTGCGGTTGCGGTAAGTGCGGACGTGGACGTGGGGGTTGCTCGGGCGGCTGCGACTGCGGCGATGCTTGTTGCGATCCCGGCTGCGGTTGCTGCGCCCAAAACGCGGCGCCCGCGCCGGCCGGCGAGATTCAAACAGCGTCGGCCGAGTTGCCCGCCCACGCTAGCGCAGCGGAGGGAGTCTCGCAGGCCGAGGAGTCCGCATCGGCTAGCCGCTGGTCAAAACTGATGTGGTGGCGCAAGTAACGCCGGCTCGGGCGGGGCGATCCGCCTGGCCCCGACTACTGTCAAAACCAACAAGCCGCCCAGTCTCGCGCTGGGCGGCTTTCTTTTGCCGCGGCGGCACTGCGTTGTGTCGCAATAGACGGGACCTTTGACATGCACCTTCTCGCGCGGGTTTACGCGCTATCTGTCGGCGCGGCTTCTCTTGCAACTCGGTGGTTCGCACCGCCGCAAACTGGGCGTGCAGTCTGGTTCCCTCGCGCCGCCTTCGCGCAAAACAGCGGGACCGCAGACGCGCGAATTCCGTGCGCGCCGCGGCCCCCTCGTGCACGAGCGGTCGACTGACCCGCTGTCGCGGGCGCGGTGTATTTACCACCGCGGTGCGTAGCCACTTGAGTAGCCGTAGGGTGCGCCCCGTCCGCCGCGGGGGGCGTGCGGACCATAGGCAACCGGCGGCCTGCCAGCATACGGCGGCGCATAGTGCGTCGCGTGGCGCGGGTCATAGCCGCGGCCGCCATAGTACGCCTCATGCGGCGGTCTGCCGTAGCCGTACCCGGCATGGCATCCCGGGGCGGGTTGGGGCGGCGCGGGGACATACGCCACGGTGGTTTCGTGGGCATGCGGATGGCCGATATCGAGGTGCAGCAGCCGACCGCCAATATGGAGACCGCCGGCCTTTGCGGTGGCGGCGTGAGCGGTGAAAGCGAGCGCGGCCGCGACGGCCAGTCCAGACAGCGGCGAACAGAAGCGAGGGGGCATCGACGTTTCCTTTCGACGGGGAAGGGCGTTTCTGCCCGGCGGGCTGCTGGGGGGGCAGACGTTGTCAGCCCTCAAAGCGAATGGCGTGCCACTGCCTCGAAAGGTCCCTCGATTACGCGTGCCAAAAATCCACCCAAAAAGCGCGTGACATCGGCGTGCGCCGTACGCTTTGACCCTGGAGACCACTGACGGAAATCGAAAAGGAATCGCGCGGCGAGCGTCGCCGCGAGTACTCGCGCGTCGTGCTGCGCGCCGTCAGACACGCAGCGACTGGCGTCATCCCGACGACGCCGTGCGGTGGATTGCGCCGACGCGAAGTGTTGGCCGCTGCCGCCGCGGCTGCGTACGATAGAAGGGCCTGCTCAACCGTTTGTTGTGGGAGAACGCCGCTATGAGATCTCGTTCGATTTTGCTTTCGCTTGCTGTCGCGCTGCTCGCGGTCATTCTGGTTGCCGGCGCCGAGAGCGCCTCGGCCCGCGGACCGATCAGCTACAACAACCCTTATCGCAGCTTCAACCTGAGCGGCGTGAACTACGGCTCGATGCAGTGGGAACGCCAGCACCACACTCGCGGCGCGATCTCGCACTGGTCGCGCGGCGGCGGGGTCCTCGGGCGCCGTCGCTAGCGACGCATGGGGCGGTCCGGCAGTACGGCCGTCTTGGGGATCGGCTTGAGCAACTCCAGCGAGTCGATCAGCATGCGATCGGCATCGGCGAATTCGTCGAGGCGGTCTTGCTCGATCGTGACCGCCACCGACGCCTGCGGGAGACCATCGGTCGAAATCAGGTAGTAACGCCACTGCACGGGGACTTCCTTGACCTTGCCATTGGCGAACACCGCCAGGCAGCGGTTGCCCTGGGGGGTGATCCACTCCTCGCTGGCGGCGATCGACTCAATGTTCTCCCCGAGCGATTGCTTCACGTCGGCCTTGTACTGGTCCAGCGTGGCGGCGTTCTCGGCGGAACGCGCCGGCAGCGTCGTCACGTTGCAGTGCGCCAGCAGATCGCCGCCGCGCAGCAGACGCAGCGAAAGCAGCTCGGCCTGCTCGGCAGTGACGAACCAGCCGGCCGAGTGCTGGAAGCGGTAGCCCTGCCGGCTAGCGTCGACCAGAACGCGGCTGATGGCCGTCGCGTCGACGTCGGCCGCGGCGGTCACCGCTGCGGCGTCGAAGGGCGTCTGCTCGGCAGCAGCCGGCCGGACCACCAGCGTGAGCTTCGCGGTCACGTCGAGCCCCGGTCCGACCTCGCCTCGTTTGCGATTCTCCTTCACCGCCAGGTTGAATTTGGTGATCCGCCCGTGCTTCTGGTGGAACAGGTAGGCGGCACGCAGTTCAATCTCCGTGGCGGCGCCCGCGACCGTGCCGCGTACCGTGCCGGCCAACCGCAACTGCACCTGTGAGTTCTCCACGCCGGTGACGACGCTGTTCACGTCGCAGACGCCAACGTGATCCAGCCCCAGCAAGGCCGCGATGGTCTCGGGGGCGTGTTCCCAATTGTCGCCCACGGCCAGTTGGCGACTTGGCAACAAACGGTCGAGCGCCAGCGTGTTGCCCGTCACGTCGAGCAAATCAACCTGTTCGCGTGTCAGGGGCGTTTCGCCGGCCGCGCGGTTTACCACAAACTGCTCGCCAGCCAGCACCGCGGTCAGGTCGCGGGCGTCGCCCGGCAGCGTCCGGCGGGTTCCCTGCTTGTCGGATTTCAGCGTGGCGTCTGCGGTCTTGTAGCGGCGCAGCGAGACGGCCCGCTCATCGGCTGCGGTCGACCAATGGACGATTTGCTCGGCGTAGGCCAGGTCGGCGGCGACGCTCATCGGCAATCGCTGCTCCTCGCCCTCAGAGTCGGCCACAATCAGCTCGCCCCCGGCCTCCAGTTTCACCGTCACTTGGGAGACGTCGCCTGACTTCACGGCCGGCGTCAGGTCGAACCGCTCGGCCGCCTTTTCAGTCTTCTCAGCAGGCGGGTCGGCCGGCGTCGGTTCGGCGGCGGTCAGCGGCGCAGCCGCAAGCAGAGCCAACGAAGCGGCGAAAACTCGTAAGGTATTGTTTTTCATAGAGTTACGATTGTGCGAGGAGTTTCGCGCCCTGAGCTGCGTGGACGCGGTGCAGCGGGATGCGGTTTCGTTACAAGCGGCAATATCGGCGTCATCGGCATCTCCGCCCGGGACAATTCAGCGGAAATCGCCCGTGGTGAATCGTGAGACAGTTCACGGAGCGGGAACTCAATGCCCGTGCGGATGGGATTGCGGAGATCGCCGGACAGTTCGCAATATGTGTCTGTGAAAGGACTTAGGTGTATTCTTGGGGTCTGAGTGCCTAGTCTGGCGCTGCAAATCGTCAACTTTCTCTCGACCCAAATCCTGCAAAGTGCGTACAACCAGTAGCCCGCAGGCCGCTAGCAGGAGCGCGACCGCAGGCAAGAGGCCCACAGCGAAACGCTCCCCGCTAAGACTCGTCGAGAGAATCGGCTTGAGCCG
Source organism: Planctomycetales bacterium (assembly GCA_020427145.1). Lineage (GTDB taxonomy): Bacteria > Planctomycetota > Planctomycetia > Pirellulales > Lacipirellulaceae. The sequence goes on from JAGQOU010000003.1 coordinate 14,453, forward strand.
CCGCCGGGCCCCCCGAGGATTTTCATCAAGGAACACAGAGGACTATCGCTAGCTTGCAGTGGGCGAACGAATCGCAGGGAACACCACTCCGGCAACCGCGACAAAGGACGCAAACGAAGGGGTGTGCCATGCACTTCAATTACAAAAACCCGCTTGTTCAGCAGCTACGCGACAGCCACCGTCAGGCGGCGTCTCGCGAGGAGTTGTTGCAGCGCATCGATGCCGCTGAGCGACTTATCGCCAGCGTCAATCCGCAAGAAGAATACCGCCCCGGCCAGGTGCTGGAGCGTCTCGACGCTGTCGGGCCCGCCGAAACTGCCCCCCGGCGGATTCCCGGCAGCGACTTGGTGCATGACCTGCGCCTGCTGGTCGAGGATCTCTCCGACGCCGCCGAGTTGCACGCCGACTCGATGGGCGAACAGGTCTTCACCGTCGAGGAGCTCGCCAAGCAGTTCAACGTGTCGACCAAGACGATCGCCCGCTGGCGTACGCTTGGTCTGGTCAGCCGCCGACTGGTGTTCGACGGCCGCAAACGCGTCGGTTTCCTGCGTTCCAGCGTCGACCGCTTCGTGCGCAACAATGCGGAGCGCGTCGAACGAGGCGCCCGGTTCAGTCAGCTCACCGACGACGATCGCAACGAACTGGTCGATGCGGCTCGCGAGTTGGCCTCCGCCGGCGTCGGGCCCAGTGAGATTGTCCGTCGGCTCGCCGAGCGGTACGACCGCAGCGTCGAGACCGTGCGCACCGCGCTGCGCAATCACGACGCCGACGTCCCTGACGAAGCGATTTTCCCCACGCAAACCGGTCCGCTGACCGAGGTGCAAAAGAACAGCCTGTTCAACGCGTTCCGTCGCGGGGCGTCGATCGAGCGGCTGTGCCACGACTACAACCGCACCAAGACGACGATCTACCGCGTGATCAACGAGATTCGCGCGGCGCGGATCGCCGAATTGCCGCTCGAGTTGATCCCCAATCCGCGATTCAAGCGCAAGGGCGCCGACAACGCGTGCCTGGGCGAGATGCCCGAGCCGGAGACCGTCACCCGTCGTCCGAAGCGTCCCAGCGGGCTGCCGCCGTACCTGGCCAGCCTGTACGAGATGCCGCTGCTGACCAAGGAGCAGGAACAGCACCTGTTCCGCAAGTACAACTATCTCAAGTTCAAGGCCAGCCGCCTGCGCGACGAGCTCGACCCCGAGCGACCCAAGGCGTCGGTGATGGACGAAATCGAAGAGTTGTACGAGCAAATCGTGGCAACGAAGAACCACCTGGTGCGGGCCAACCTGCGACTTGTGGTGTCGATCGCCAAGCGGCATGTGTCGCCCGATCAGAACTTCTTCGAGCTGGTCAGCGACGGCAACGTGTCGCTGCTGCGAGCGATCGAGAAGTTTGACTTCGCCCGCGGCAACAAGTTCAGCACGTACGCCAGTTGGGCGATCATGAAGAACTTCGCCCGAACGATTCCGACGGAGTATCGCACCCGCGATCGGTTCCGCACGAGCTACGACGAATTGTTCGACGCGACGCAGGAAACCCGTGCCAACCCGATGTTGGAGGAGAGCGCCCAGCGCGACCGTCAGCAGAAGGTGCAGCGGATTTTGGAACGGCTCGACGAGCGCGAGCAGGCGATCATCATCGGCCGGTTCGGCCTGGATCATCGCCGCGAACCGCTGACGCTCAAGGAAGTGGGCGCCGAACTGGGCGTCACCAAGGAACGCATCCGCCAGATCGAAGCCCGGGCGCTGAGCAAGCTCCGCGCGGCGGTCGAAGCGGAGAAGATTTCGCTGGAGAACTGACTCCGCCATTTTGCCCACAACGATTGTCGCCGGCAACGGCGGCCGACACCCCGAAACGCCGCGTGCTCGCAAGAGCCCGCGGCGTTTTTTTGCCCATCGCAAACACTCGCGCGTCGGCGATGGAACGTTCCGCGGCGCCGAGAATAGCCGGGCGATTCCGCACACGTCGCTGGTGGAAAAAAGTTAGGGACCGCGGTGCGCGTGTTGGGCGGATTCTTGAGGCGCCGTCGCGCCGTGGGCTGTTGGCCGTGGTATGATGGTGGCTGGTCGCAATCGTATTCCTTGTCGGGACGACCCCTCGTCATGAACGTCATCTGTCGCGAGTTTCACGGCGCCCGCGTTGCTCCCCGCGATGTCCTTGTCGCTGCGGCGGTGGCGCTGGTTGCCAATTTCGCCGGGGCTGAAGAAGCCATCTGGATCGGCGGCCCGAGCGGCAGTTGGTTCGAACCGACCAACTGGTCGACAGGCGTCGTGCCCAACCCGGGTGATCCGTTTGGGGATCTTAGCGTGATCATTGACGACGATCCTGAGCAAGCGAGCGAGGTGATCATTCAAGTCGTGGAGGATAACGAGCTCTACATTCCTAATCTGGTGACTGACGAGGGCGACCGTCTGACGCTCCTTGCCGGCAATCCGGTCGTGGCGAATCGGTCGACGATTGCGGGGACGATTGATTTCGAAGGGTCGGCATTTCTCTTCACCAGGGAGTTCCTTTGGCTGACGCCTACGGGTCGGATCATGATGAACGGCCCCGGGGCCCGTCTCAGCGGAGACTCGAAGTCGTTGTTTTGCAATCAGGGCGTTCTCACCGGCGGCGGCACGATTGATCAAAGGCTGCTCATTCATAATGAAGGCGAGTTCCTCGCCACGATCGCCGGTCAACCTTTGACGCTGGGCGCCTATCCTGGCGTCTATCTCAACAGCGGTCGGTTGGCTGCCGTCGGCGGCGAAATGATCTTGGCAGGTGTATGGCAGAATTTTGGGACCGCGCCCGGAACGATTGAGGCGCAAGGCGATTCGCGCGTCGAGATTCGCGGACAAGTTTTCGGCGGAGTTCTCAAGACCGGAACTGAAGGCGGCGGGGCCGAAGGGTTAATCGATGCCGCGAATTCCAAGCTTGCCGATATTCACAACCTCGGTCGGCTCGACCTTGCGAATTCGACCTTGGCGGGCGTGGTGCAGAACGATGGCGTCATGTCCGGCCGTGCAGGCGGCGGAGTCGCATTCAATGTCACATTTGGGACCACCCTCGCAGGAATTGGCCGTTTGGAACTCAATGGTGACCGCGTTACGGCAATCAATGGCCCTGACGGCGATCCTGCCGCGACCTGGTTTCATGAAGCCGGTCATACCATTGCGGGGCCGGGAACTTTGCCGACGTTGACCAACCGCGGAGTATTAGAAGCGGTGGGCGAAGGAAATGTTTTGTGGGTCGAGATGCCGACTTCCGGTGCGCTGGCCTCGGTTTTGCCAGTCAATTCCGGAGTGATTCGCGCAGCCGACGGAGGCAAGTTCGCCCTTGCGCGGAATTCCGCGGCGGCCACGTTTCTCAACTACGAGGGAGACGTCCCTGGCGTCCTCGAAGCCGGCATCAATGGCGTGATCGATCTCGACTTCACATCGGTCCGCGGCGGTATCTTACGCGGCGTAGCAGCTCCCGACGACGATCCAACGGCCACCTCTGGACGGATCAAGAATGTTCGCCAATTCACTGACGTCACGATTGAGGGCGACCTGACATACGGCGACCCCCCGAACGGGGCGAATTTTTTTCTCACGAACGGGACGATCGTGAATCGAGGCACGCTGCGCACGCAGTCGCTGCGGATTGCTTCAGGGACGACTTTCACGGGCGGCGGTGTCATCCGGGTGTCCGGGGGCAACGTCTTGGGCGACACGACGTCTCAATCTCTCACAAACCAGGACAACACTCTGGCCGTGACGGGAACCATCCACGCGGACACGATCGGGCTGATCAACCGAGGCGCCTTGCAAGTAGATCAATCCGGCCCGGACCTTCGAATTCATAGCGAGAGTGCTTCGTACGCTTTCGACGTCGAGACGCTCGGTGTCGTGAATTCCGGGGTCATTCAGGCTATCAACGGAGGTTCGCTGATTGCCACAGGTCTGATCACGAATCACGAAGGCGCCAAGGCTGGCGTCATCCACGCGGGCGATGGTTCCCTTGTCACATTGCATCAGGTCGACGGAGGAACGTTGAGCACTGAAGGGACCGGCCTGATTTCCCTAGATAACAACTCGGGGACCTATGTGGCCAACGTACACAACCTGGGGACTCTCGAACTGCACGGCGCTGTGCTCCAAGGCAATGTGACCAACGACGGCGTCATACGAGGCTCGGGCGCTATCGCGGGGTCGCTTTACGGGGAAGGGATTTGGACATTTGGAGGAACACCGCTGGATCGATATCTGTCGGTCTGGCAGTCACTCACCATTCACGGACCACAGCACACGATTCAGGGGAGCGGGCAATTGACCGTTAGCGGGCTCTTTCTGAACCAGGGCACGATCATCGTCGACGGCGCCGAGCCTCTGGAAATCGACGCGACTCGCGATGCCACGATCGTGCAGACCGGATCAATCATTGTGCCAGCGTCGCAATCGTTGGCGGTGAATCTTGAGCAGAGCCGCTTGACCAACGGCGGCCTGCTCGACATCAGCGGGACGGCCTCCGTAGAGCGAGTTCCCGCAGGCGCGCTGGAAATCGTCAATGCCCCGGGCGCGACGATCCGGCTCAGTGACGCTGCGGCAATTCTCTCGGCAACGGCGGGGGCCAATGCGGCGTCCCTCGTCAATCAACTTGGCGCGGATATTGTCGCGACCGGCGGCACGATCGACCTTCGTGATCCTCCCGCGACCGCACCTGCCGAGTTTCGTAATGAGGGTCAGGTCCGTCTTGAGGCGCCAGCGGCCGGGACAGCTGCACATCTCATAGTCGAGGGCGACTTCATCCAGGCCGACTTCGGCCGATTGGAACTGGGCGTGGGTGGCGTCAATGCCGGCGAATTCGACGTTTTGGAACTGGTCAGCTCAACTGCCGCGTTGGGCGGCACGCTCGCCATCGAGCTGCGCGATGACTATGACCCGATGCCGGGGGATGCGGTGGCGGTGCTGCAGGCGCAGGGTGGCATCATTGGCGAATTTGACTACCTGGAAGCCCCCCCCCGCTGGCGGGGCGGCGGTGGTTTCTTGACTACCAGTCCGACAGTGTCCTGCTGAACGTGGCGGCCCTGACTGCCGATTTCGACGAGAATGGCGTCGTCGGGACGGCCGATCTTGGGGCGTGGGCGGCAGGGTTCGGGATCGGTGCCGGCGCCAGCCCGGGCGACGGGGACGCCACGGGCGAAGGGGCGGTCAACGGGGGCGATTTTCTCGCCTGGCAGCGTGAATACGGGAATGGCAAGGCATTTGCGCCGCCGTCGGTCGTGCCCGAGCCGCACTCCGCCGCACTTGCTCTGATTGCCGTGGCGGTGGTCGCTGGCGCCGCCAGGCAGCGGCATCCGGTCGCCCATGGCGGGGCAATGGGGGATTTGGGTTGTTTTTGATGGGTATTGCGATATTACCCGGCAGGCGGGCCCGAACTTGCCGATCCGCTAGCGTGTCCCGCTATTTCGGCGCGAAATTCGCTCGCAGCCGCCTTGTGCCCCCTCAGAGCCTGGGTATATTAACCGATTCGCACAAGCTCGCCCCTCCCCGGCTAGCGTAGCTCAATTGGCAGAGCAGCTGATTTGTAATCAGCAGGTTGTGGGTTCAAGTCCCTCCGCTAGCTCTGCGCAAGGAAGCTCGCCCCGGTTGTTTGACGGCAGGTTTGCGCGAGCCGGCGTCAAGGGATAGCGAGGTGCGGCCATATGATGGCTGCGGCCACGGTTTCTGCGGCGGGCGGAGCGGCTTCGGGCGCGACGCTCGGGCGCTCAGCGTCGGGGAGTTACCGAAGCGGTCAAACGGGTCAGACTGTAAATCTGATGGCTCTGCCTTCGCAGGTTCGAATCCTGCACTCCCCACCATATTCATATTGCCCCCGTAGCTCAGAGGTAGAGCGTTCCCTTGGTAAGGGAGAGGTCACGAGTTCAATTCTCGTCGGGGGCTCCAGTCTATTAATGCCCCTTGCTTCCTGGCAGACATTTCCTTTATTCTAAGTGGCAATGTCGCCCAAGCCCCGCATCGACGAAGCTAAAGTGATCGCCGCAACAGGTCATGGCTGGGATCACTGGTTCGCCATTCTGGATCAGATGGAAGGCCCAAAAATCGGGCATGCGGCAATGGCGAAACGCCTCCGCGAAGATCACAATATGAATGCCTGGTGGTGCCAGACCGTCACAATTGAGTACGAAATTGCGCGGGGACTCCGTGTCCCGCAACAAAAGACAGATGGTTCGTTCGCCTGCTCGGGACGACGAAAAGTCAATCTGAGCCCAGCCAAAACATGGGAACGCTTGAGCCACGGCGACTACTCCATCTTCTGGAGTGGAGACAAACTCTCTGCCGGGCCGCTCGTAGGGCAAATCAAGAAGATGGAAGAAGGCGAGCTCATCAAGTCAGTGTTTGAAGGAAAGAGCGAAATGACTCTCCAAATTCTCAACGAAGATGGCCGCGGCGTGGTGATGCTTGACTTTCAGAATCTGAAATCGCAAGATCACGCTAACGAAATCAAGGAGCTCATCAAGAAGCCCCTCGATTCTGTTCGTGATGCCCTCAACGGTATTTAGTTGACCAACCGCATTGCCGCATCAACCACATGGTTGACAGTCATTCCCATTTCCGCATAAGCGACATCGCCGGGCGCGCTGGTACCAAAGCGGTCAATGCCAATCGCAATTCCGTTATCGCCGATAACATCGCGCCAACCGTAAGTCACGCCCGCTTCGAGGCTGATTCGTGGCAATTCACCTGGCAACACATCAGAGCGATACTCCGGCGATTGCTCCATAAATGTCTCGCGGCACGGCATGGAAACGACTCGCGCATGAACACCTTTCTCAGCAAGCGCATCAGCCGATTCCATCGCTAGACCAACTTCTGATCCGCTGGCTACCAGCACGATCTGCGCATCTGCAGAATCCCGCAAAACATATGCGCCATTATCAACCTTTTGGTTACTAGTCGCATAATTTTTGACTTTCTGTCGTGTCTCAATGATTGCCGCCGCTCGCCCAGATGCAAACGCCTCTCGCCAGCAAGCAAAGGTTTCCGCCGTATCTGCCGGGCGATAAACCTTCAGGCCGGGGATCAACCGGAGTGCCGCAACGTGCTCAATCGGCTGATGAGTTGGGCCATCCTCACCCACAAAAACGGAGTCGTGTGTAAACACCCAGAGCGAGCTCAGATGTGAGAGCGAAGACAGCCGGATGCTCCCTCGCATATAGTCGCTGAAAACAAGGAAAGTGCTTCCCAGAGCCCGCATTCCGTGGTGGCAAAGCCCATTCACGATTGCCCCCATCGCGTGTTCACGAACGCCGAAGAACAGGTTCCGACCTTCGTGATCGTTTGCAGAGAAATTCCCGCTTCCTGACCATTGCGTTTTAGTTGAGCCAGCCAGGTCAGCGGCCCCACCAATAAACCAAGGCACCTTGTTGGCGATGGCGTTCAGAGCGATCTTTCCGGCATCGCGGGTGGCCATTTCCTGACTCGTGTCGAGAGCTAACAACTCAGAATCCCAGCCATCCGGCAGCGTGCCGTTCATGATGTGACTGAGTTCGCCCGCTAATGCAGAGTCA
>JAGQOU010000101.1 GCA_020427145.1 Planctomycetales bacterium
ATGCATCTGTTCGACGACGGCTACGAGAAGCTGCGCGAAACTATTTTTGCGAATCAACAGCGGCTCGGCGTGATTCCCAAGGATCTGAAGCTGACGCCCTGGCCCGCCGACATTCTGACGCCGTGGGACGAGCTCACGCCCGAGGCAAAGAAGCTCTTCATCCGCCAGGCAAACGTATTCGCCGCCTACGTGGCCTACAACGACTACGAGATGGGACGCGTGATCCAGGCCTTCGAGGATCTGGGAAAACTCGACAACACGATCGTCATCTATCAGAACGGCGACAACGGGACAAGCGCCGAGGGTGGGCCCCTGGGCACGCCCAACGAGGTCGCTTTCTTCAACGGCATCAACGAAATGCCCGTCGACGTACAGATGAAGTGGTACGACGTCTGGGGCACCGAAGAGACCTACAACCACATGTCGGCCGGTTGGTCGTGGGCGTTTGACACGCCCTTCGACTGGTTCAAACAGAACGCCTCGCGGCTTGGCGGCACCAACCAGAACATGGTGATCTCGTGGCCCAAGGGGATCAAGGACAAGGGAGGCTTGCGCGAACAGTTCATCCACGTGATCGACTACGTGCCCACTTTGCTCGAAGTCACCGGCATCAGCGCGCCCGAGTTGGTGGACGGCATCAAGCAGAAGCCGATCGAGGGCACGAGCTTCGCCTACACCTTCGATGCGGCCAACGCCAAGGAGCCGTCGCGTCACAAGACCCAGTACTTCGAGATGATGGGCCAATGGGCGTTGTATCACGACGGCTGGCTCATGAGCACCAAGGTCAATCGCGCGCCCTGGGACGCCTTTTCGGCGGCCAACCCTGATCCGCTCAACAATCAGGTGTTCCAGCTTTACAACCTCGAAGAGAGCTGGAACCAGTCGGACGACATTGCCGCGCAGCACCCGGAAAAGGTTCAAGAGATGCGGGCGATGTTCCTGGAAGAGGCCAAGAAGTACCAGGTTCTTCCCCTGAATGCGTCAGTCGGAGCCCGCGTGGCGGCCGCGCGTCCGAGCCTGACCGCCGGCCGCACGGAGCTCGTCTATACGCGGCCCATGACGGGCCTGCCGCAGGGTGATTCGCCCTATCTGCTTGACACTTCCTACACGATCACGGCCGACATCACCGTGCCAGAGGGCGGAGCCGAAGGCATGATCGTCACCTCCGGCGGACGATTTGCCGGCTACGGCTTTTACCTGCTTAAGGGCAAGCCCGTGTTCTTGTGGAATTTGCTCGATCTCGAACGATTGAAGTGGGAAGGTCCCGACGCACTCACGCCCGGCAGGCATATCCTGGAGTTTGACTTCCAGTATGACGGCACGGGCGTGGGGACGATGGCGTACAACAATTTTTCCGGCATCGGCCAGCCAGGCGTCGGCACGCTCAAAGTGGATGGCAAGGCGGTTGCCACGAAGAAGATGAAGAAGACCGTCCCCATCATCCTGCAATGGGACGAAAGCTTCGACCTCGGTTCCGACACGATCACCGGCGTGAACGATGCGGACTATAATCCGCCGTTCCCGCTCACGGCACAATTCAACAAGGTGACGATTAAGATCGATCGCCCGCAGTTGTCGCCAGAAGACATCAAGAAACTTGAAGCGGCCGAGCGGAACAACAAGTCGAGCGAATAACGACGGGGACGCGCAGGTTGGGTGCGGCGGCGCGACTCTCATCGCGCCGCCGCTGCGATCGCGTCAACCGTGTCAACCGTGTCAGCAAGTGAAACGATCGCTCGCGTCGATTTCCTCAGCGCAGTCCAGCTTACTTCCTCACGGTCAAGTTGCCTCATGAGCGCGACCTGGATTGGCGTCGGCGTTCACATCTTGATCGAGGCGATCTTGATCGTCCGCGTGATGCTGCGCCCGCATCGCGAGCCTGCGGCGCGCATCGCGTGGGTGGCGGTCATCGCGTCGCTACCGGTGATCGGGATCCTCGCCTATCTGCTGTTCGGCGAGGTCAATCTCGGTCGGCGCCGCCTGGCCCGCAAACGCACCGTGGCCTCTGAACTGAGCAGTTTGCCGACTGCCAAGTCGCCGATTGCGGAGGCCGCCCGCGAGGTGCCGGAGAGATATCACTCGCTCTTTGCGCTCGGCCGTTCGATCAGCGGCTTTGATCCCGTCGGCGGCAACTCGGGCGAGCTCATGCTCGACTCGAACGCCGCGATCGACGCGATCGCGGCGGACATCGACGCGGCGCAACATCATGTGCATTTGATTTTCTACATCTGGCTCACGGACAACAACGGGCTGAAGATCGCCGAGGCGTTGCAGCGGGCAGCGGCGCGCGGCGTCACGTGTCGCGCCATCGCGGACGGTCTCGGCTCGCGGGCCATGATCCGATCGCGACATTGGCGCGCCTTGATCGACGCCGGCGTCGAGGCGGCCGTGGCGCTCCCTTTCAAGACGCCTTTGGCCGGCTTGGTGGGCGGGCGCGTCGACTTGCGAAATCACCGCAAGATTGTCGTCATCGACGGCTCGATCACGTACTGCGGCAGCCAAAACTGCGCTGACCCGGAATTCCGCGTGAAGCCCAAGTTCGCGCCGTGGGTGGACGTCATGGTGCGCTTCGAAGGCCCGATCGCTCAGCAGAATCAGCGTCTGTTCGCCAGCGACTGGATGACCTCGACCAAGGAAGATCTCCGGGACGCACTGCGGGAGCCGCCGACGGTGCGGAGCCCGGGATTTCCCGCGCAGGTCATCGGCACGGGCCCGACCGCGCGCGCGTCGGCCATGCCCGACCTGTTCGAGTCGCTCATTTTCGCCGCGCGGCGCGAGTTGGTGATCACCACGCCGTACTACGTTCCCAACGAGGCGATGCAGAGCGCCTTGCGAACGGCAGCGTATCGCGGCGTCGACGTCACGCTGATTCTGCCCGCGCGCAACGACTCGTGGATCGTCGCCGGGGCGAGCCGCAGCAACTACGCCGACCTGGTGGATGCGGGCGTGAAGATCTACGAGTATGCGGGCGGCCTGCTCCACGCCAAGACGCTCGTCGTCGACGGCAACCTCGCGTTGATCGGCTCGGCGAACATGGATCGCCGCAGCTTTGACCTGAACTACGAGAACAACATCTTGTTCTACGACGCCGGACTCGCCGCGGCTGTTCGCGAGCGGCAACAGCACTATCTCACCACATCCCGCCTGGTCACCCGCGAGTCCGTCGCGGCGTGGTCAGGGGGCCGACGACTGTGGAACAACACGCTGGCGGTGGTGAGTCCCATTCTTTGATCTGCGGCGTCCGGCACGAGCAATCCCCCCCGGCGAACGCCCCAATCGCACGCACGGCTTCCGCGTTAGTTGTTGCGCCGCATCTTCTGGGCCGGCGCCAGATTGCCTTGGCCCTCAAGGGCGCCGAGACCGACTGCCGGTTGCATGAAACCCCTTATTTTGTGGAAATAGATTGACATTTTCCGCAGCAATCGTCAGGGTGTGGCATCGCGGTCGCGGCGCGGCCGGCATGTTTCGGGCGGCGGCACAGTAAGTAATTTCTCAATCTTTGGAGTTGCCACTCATGAAGTCCACGACCCTTCGCTGCCTCCTTGCCGTCTTTGTCTTGGCGCTGATCAGTTCGGCTTCGCCTGTCCGCGGCGACATCACGTTCTTCTTCAAGAAGTCGCCCTCCGGCGGCGTCAATGTCGCCGGGTCCGGCTCCGGGCTGGTCGATCGCGTCGCGGGAATTGCCAGCAACGATTGGGACATCCAGGACTTCGTGACCAATTTCCTGGTGGATACGTATACCGACGTTCAAACGGGAGCGGATACGGTCTCGGGGACTTTCTCCAATATGACGACGGGGGTCACGGAAACAATCTTGAATTTCGACGTGGATCGCGACGGAGGCGCCAGCTTCGATAACGACCTTGACTTCGACACCGCCAACGTGCTGACCTTTTCGTTTGAAGACGAGTTTGCCCTGTCGCTGACGGCGAGTTTCGACCCCGGCACGCTGGCGTTCAGCGATCTGATTTTGGGCACGCACATCGACGAGGGTCACACGCAAGGCGCCGGCATCTCCGAAGAATCGTTCGGCATCACCCGGGTCGTCGTCGTCGTTCCCGAACCCGGAGCCTTGGCCCTGCTGCTGATTGGCGCCGCGGCGATTGCGTACCCCGCCGGTCGGCGTTGCCTTCGCTAATCGCCTCCGGCCCCGCCCGCCTCGGAAGGTTCGCCTAGGAATTGTAATCTTTCTCTGGCGCCGACGATCAGACTGTTTGATCGTCGGCGTTTCCCGTATGTCCGGTTGCAAGATGACGCCCGCAATGATGAATCTGGACTTGAATGAGATCAAGCGAACGCCGGGGACTGCCCCTGGGCGCCGCAAGACTGCCCCCGCGCCCACGTGGCGCCGACTGGCGATGGCGGCTGTCACCGGCTGGTTGACCTTGTGCGGAGCAGAACGCGCTTCGGCCGTCCGCATCATGACCAACCCGGCGACAGAGCCCGGCGATCCGGCCGTTCAGTTCGACAACATCACGTTCACGCCCGATGGTTCAACGATCGTGGCGACGGGCCTGTTCAATACGTCGCTGACGGGCGATCGCGTGTACTCTTTGGCCGTGCCCGCCGACCCCGTGACGACCACGGCGAACGTCATGCAACTCAGCACGGGGAGTTTCTTGGTCTCCACGTACGACGCGGCGTTCGCTCCCGTCGTCTCTCCGGACGGGCAGACCGTACTGTTCGTTCACGACGGAAATTCGACCGTGCAGAACACGATCTACACCATGCCAATCACCGGGGAGTTCGGCGCCAACAGCTTCACGGGATTGTTCGGAGCCGACCCGAATCTCGCGCCGCCGGGCGACGGCAATAGCTATCCGGTCTACAGCCCGGACGGCGCGACGGTGTTCTTCCTCAACAACAACTCGGGGTTCAATGGATCGACGCCGATCTTTCCAACCAGTCCGACTCCGTTTTTTACAGCGCCCGACTGGGATCAGATCTACCGCGTTCCGGCGGGCGGCGGCACGCCGGTCGCGGTCACCATGCCGGGCGACGGCGACATCGACGGCGGACTCTTCACTGTGACGCCCGACGGTCAGTCCATCATCTACGCCCCTGGCGAACCGGTCGTAGAGGGAAAGGATCGCGGCGGCAATCGCACGACGCTGTACTCGATCCCCGTTGCGGGCGGCACGCCGACCGCCATTGCGGTGACGGGCGCCACCCACGATTTTTCGATCAAGACGCAACTCTCGCTCACGCCCGACGGCCAGAACGCGCTGTTCATCGCCGACTATGAGACGGTCGGCAAGAACGAGCTGTTTTCGGTGCCGATCACCGGCGGTGCTCCGACGCGCGTCAACGGGGCGTTGCCGTTCGGCGGCGACGTCTACAGCTTTGCCATCTCTCCCAACGGCGCCTCGGTCGCGTATTCCGCCGGCCAAAACACCAGTGGAACCAGCGAGTTGTTCCTGGCCCCCGTGGGCGGCGGCTCGAGCGTGCGAATCAGCGACGCGCCGCTGGCGAACACCGGGGAGATGGACGTGTCGACCTCCGGCGAGGGGGGCCAAATCCTTTTCTCGAATGACTCGTCGAAGGTTTACTACCTCGGCGATATGACGACCGAGGGCGTCTCCGACTTGTACGTCGTCGATACCACGGAGAAGTCTGGCTTGACGCCGTCGCCGTACCGCTTCGTCGGCCCGCCGGGCGGCGATTTCTTCGACGAAAACAACTGGGAGGACGCCGACGGCAATAAGGCGCCCGCCGACACGATCAACCCCGCCACGCCGATCCGGCATTCGCTGTTAATCGACGGCGACAGCGTCGGCACGTCCGGCGGCGAGGCCGATTTTCAGGTGGGCGGCAGCTTGGAACTGACCCCCGGCTCCGAACTGATCTTCCCCAACGCCGGCGACGAGATCGACTTCAACCCCGGCTCGGCGCTACGGCTCGACAATGCCACGTTGCGGGTCTACGAAGACATCTTCCTGGAGGGGACCAATGATTTGCACGGCGGTCTCATCGAGACGATCTTTGACGACATTGAGTTCCAGGACGGCCACGAGACGGTGATCGACGGCACGACGTTGCGGTCGGCGGACGGATTCTTCTTCGAAAATTCCATGACGTCGGTGTTCGGCGCCACGATGGAGTTGTCCGTTCGCATGAGCCTGCGATACGAGGTCGACGTGACGGTGACCGATACGTCGATTGACGTGAACGGCGGCATCGGCGACGTCGAGGACGGGTTCAACAGCGGATCGACTGCGCAGGGCGAGGGCTCGACGCTGACATTGCGAGGCGCGTCGACGTTGCTGGCCAACGCCATCGAAGAGGGCGTGTCGTTGGTGATCGACGGAACTTCCATCGCCACGCTGCTGGGCGACGCGAACACGTCTCGCAATCTGGTCGACGCCAATGGAACGATTACGTTTCTGTCGACCGGGGCGGAGTTGATTACGCTGTCCCCGTCGGCCTCTGACGCGCGGTCCAGGGTCATCAACGGATTGACCGGCCTGTCATATCTGGACGATCCTTTGGCGTGGTCGGTCACCGATTGGGACGGCGTCAGCACGCTCGCCTCGCTGAAATTGGTCGGGGGCTTGCCGGGCGACTTCAACGACGACGGCAAGGTCGACGGCGCCGACTTCCTCGCCTGGCAACGGGGCGAATCGGCGTCGCCGCGCAGCCCCGAGGACCTCGCGGACTGGCAAAGCAATTTCGGCGTCGGCGCCGCTTCGCCGACCGCGGCTGGCGTGCCGGAACCGAACGCCAGCGGGCTCGTGGCGATGGGTTGTGCGGCGCTGGTCGTTGCAACACGGACGCGGCGACGTAGAATCTCGCCCAAACGGGCGAGTGTGATTCTCGACCGGCGGATCTGAAACGGCAGGAACCAGGCGGCTTGCCCCCTAAGGAACCCATGGAATGACGACGGCTTCCGCCTTACTCAAGCGCGCGGATCATCGCGGGCTCGCCGCCGAACTCGGTGTGCGTCGGGCCCCCGCGTGCGATGCCACGGCGCGAATCGGCTGCGGCGTGCGGCGCGGTTTCACGTTGGTCGAACTGCTCGTGGTGATCGCCATCATCGGAATCCTGGTGGCGCTGTTGCTACCGGCGATTCAGGCCGCTCGCGAGGCCGCCCGACGTTCTCAGTGCCAGAATAATCTCAAGCAGATCGGACTGGCGCTGCAGAACATCCACGACACGGAAGGAGCGCTTCCGCAGGGAGTTTACACCGATCCTCGCAACGATAAGTCGGCGGGGCTGAGCTGGCTGACGCGGGTCCTGCCGTACATCGAGGAGCAAAACAAATACGACCTAATTGCCGCGCACGTGCCGCCAGGGTTTAAAGGCAGCGCGTGGGATTTTTATCAGCCGTTCGCCTACGCCGCGTCCTTAGGCAGCGTGATCCCGACGTCGGACTTGCCGATCGCCCCGTTCACCTGCCCTTCTTCGGACTTGCCGGCGAACGTGCCGGAGGGCGTCGACAAGGCGGTCGCGCGCGGACTCGCAACCACGTCATACAAAGGCTCCAAAGGCGCGGGCCGGCGAGGTGTTCTGTTGCGGCCGGACGTCAACGACGTCGGCCGCATTCGCAAGATCCGCCTCAGCGACGGCGGCGGATCGTCTGTGCTGGAGATTGAACAGTCGGGATTGTCGCGATATCGCTTTAAGGACGTCACCGACGGACTCAGCAATACGATCGCCGCGGGCGAGGCCTCGTATGCGATCGAGTGGAACGCCTCGAAGAAACAACGGTGGCCCATTTGGATCGGCACCCCCGGCGACGACTGGGACGAGGTGGTCCTCTACAAGACCGAGTTCACGGTCAATTGCGAATTTGGCAGCCCGAAGGCGTTCTGGGAGTACGCCGACCCGGCAGTTCAGGCGGCGCGCAAGAAACTCACCGCCTACAACGACGACCGCAACGCCAGCGACGTGAACGACTGCACATTTGGATGGCATCCAGGCGGCGCGATGGCCGTGTTCGTCGACGGCTCGGTCCACTTCCTTGCGGAAGATCTTGAGCATCGCGCTCACATTTACTTGGGAGATCCTTCCGACGGTCAAATTGTCCAAGCTGGCGATTACTGAGCGCGGGTGCAACCAAGTCCGCACCGTTTCGATGCCTTGCCGAATTTTCCCGCGAGACCGAATGCCCCCAGCGACG
This sequence comes from Planctomycetales bacterium, assembly GCA_020427145.1. GTDB lineage: Bacteria > Planctomycetota > Planctomycetia > Pirellulales > Lacipirellulaceae. The sequence continues at coordinate 8,120 of JAGQOU010000101.1, forward strand.
ACCGAAGTATTGCCATCCCTTGTTGAAAGTTCTCGCGTCCACGCAGTGCGACGCCGACGGGGCGGCGGCGATTGGCGAATACGAGCCATCTTTGCAGCGTTCTTGCTGGCCGGCAGCGTGACGTTGATCTCCGGCCCGCGCGCCGCGGCGATCAACATCACGCTCGACTATACGCTCGATGCGCTGAATGAGAATTGGTTCGGCGATCCCGTCGCCGGCGATGCGCGGCGAGCGGCAGTCGACTCGGCTGCCGCGTTTCTGTCGGCGATCATCGTCAACGACGATTGGGCGGAACTCGCGAGTTTCAACGGCTCGATCGGTCTGTCGGACATTGCCGCCAGTTCGATCGTCGATTTGGCGGGCCAGACGCTGACCGGCACGGCCGAGAGCGACGGACTCGGCTATACGTATGCCATGCCGGTGACCAATCGCAGCACGGTGGCCGCGAATGAGTACGTCGTCTACGTGAGCGCCTTTGAGTTTGACTCCCGCGCGAGCGCCCACGCCAAGGCGATCTGGAACGGCGCCGAGCGCCGCAACGCGGCCGGCGCGGCCTTGGCGGAGTTCAATACCTGGGGCGGATACCTCTTCTTCGACAGCGGCGCCAACTGGTATACCGGGCTGAACCCCGGCGTCGACCCCACGGACGACTACGGCGTGCAGGACGCCAACAAGGCGCCCACGGCGGACGTCTCGACGGACAACTGGGATTGGTCGACGGCGTCGAACAGCTGGAAAGGATTTCAGCTCAACACGCTCGACCCCGCGGCCAGCGGCCAAACCGATCTGTACGGAACCGCATTGCACGAACTGCTGCACACCCTGGGCGTAAGCACGGGCAATCTGCCGAAGTACGTGGGCGTCGACGGCAATGGCGATTTCATCGGCGAGAATCTGCTTGACGCTTACGGCGGTCCTGTGCCGGGCGCCGGCGGGCACTTTGCAGCGAATGTGCAGTCGGTGGTCTGGGGCTCGAACGACATTGTTTCGGAAGTGTTGCTCGACCCCAACTCGACCAGCGGCGTCCGCAAGTACCTGACCAAGGTCGACGCCGCATTGTTGCGCGATCTGGGTTATCAAGTGCTAGCGAGTTTTGATCCCGCCGACTTTGATCGCAGCGGCAACGTCGACGGCGCCGACCTGGCCGTCTGGCAGAACGAGTTCAGCGCCGCCGGCAACGCGGACGCCAATGGCGACGCCGTGGTCGACGGCGCGGATTTTCTTATCTGGCAGCGAGCCTTCGGCGGCGGCGCGTCCCCGCGCCCCGCGTCGCCTCTGCCGGAGCCGCCCGCCGGCTTGCTAGCCTGCCTGGCGACAACATTCGCGGTCCTGAAATCCTGTCAAGCAAAGCGACGCGCAAGTTAGGCGTCGCCGCGAGCGGGCGTCACGCGTCTTCGCTCGACCGCGATCAGCGCGGTGGCTTTGTTTTCATGTCGCTGCCTGCATAAAATCTCCCGAATCCCGCCGAGAAATTGACGGGAACGTCACGCGGTAATTAGAACGCAACTGGCAGTTTACGCTGCGCGCACCCAGCGGCGCCGCGGCGGCTCAACTGGCTGTGGTCTCTCATCCTTAAAACGCTTCGGATTCGCGTGATCGCGCGTGGTACGCATGTCTCGTTCTCGTCGCCGGTTGAATCATCATCAGGTCCCCAGTCGCTCGCCATGGTTGTCGTTCGAAGCCTTGGAGCCGCGGCTGGCGTTGACCGTCGTCATCAGCGAATTTCTGACCGAGAACAACTCCGGCGTCACCGATCTCGCCGGCCACGCACACGACTGGATTGAACTGAGAAACACCGGCGCCGTCGCCGAGGACATTTCGGGGTGGTATCTCACCGACGATTCGGCCAACCTCGCGAAATTTCAAATCCCAGCGGCCGGTTCGACGACGACGCTCGCTCCGGGCGAAACTCTGCTGGTCTTTGCCTCGGGTTCCGCGAGCGAGGTGGGACTGGTTGGCAGCGAGGTGCACGCCAACTTCAAGCTTTCCCAAGAAGCGGGGTTCCTGGCTCTCGTGCAGCCCGACGGCTCGACGATTGAAGATCAATACAATCTTTACCCCCAACAGTTTCCCGACATCTCTTATGGGCTGGGCATCGGCATCGAGTCGACCACGACCGAAACGCTATTGAGCGGCGGCACCGCCGCGACGGGAGACGGATCGCCGGCGCAGTTCCGCCCGTACTCCGGCCCCAACGCCAGTGTTGACGACCATTGGACGGAAACCGACTACGCGGCGACCGCCGGAGACGGCTGGACGAATGCGACCAACGGCCTGGGATTCGGCTACAGCAGTCCCTGGCAGGACAGCACCGTTTCGCTGGCGGGAGAAGTCGGCTCCTACGTCCGACTGCCGTTTACAGTCGCCAACAAGGCCGAACTCACGTCGATGAAACTGGAGTTGCGGGTCGACAACGCCTACATCCTGTTTCTCAATGGCAGAGAGGTGCAGCGCGAGCGAATTGCAACCGACCACAAGATTGGCAATGACTGGGAACTCAACGCCCGGCAGAATCTGAGCAATTCCACGTTGACCGGTTCGCCGGCCATGATCGACCTGACTTTGTGGCTCGACACGATCGAGGAAGGGGACAACATGTTGGCCATCTACGCGGCCAATCACACCAGCGACGCCGGCGATTTCTTGGTGCGGGCCGATCTGACGGCTGAGCGGGCTGCCGGAGCGGCGGCGGCAACCTACATGGTGACGCCGACTCCTGGCGCGGCGAACGGCGCCGGCTACCTCGGCGTCGTCGAGGATACGATCTTCTCGCACGATCGCGGATTCTACGACGCCCCATTCCCGTTGACGATCAATACGACCGAGCCCGGGACGACAATTCGCTACACCACCGACGGCAGCCTACCTACGCTGACCAACGGCACGACATACACCAGCGCCATCACGATCGATCCGGCGACCTTGAGCTACGCCGACGCCGGCGTCGTGACCGTGCGCGCCGCCGCTTTCAAGACCGGTTACATTTCCGCCAACGTCGACACGCAGAGCTATATCTTCCTCGACGACGTGCTCGCTCAAGACGGCAGCGGCTTGCCGCCGTCCAGTTCCTGGGGATACGCCGGCGCCGATTGGGAAATGGACCCGAGTATCGTCTCCGCCGTCGGGGCCGCCAACCTCAAGAACGACCTCAAGTCGATCCCCACCATGTCGCTGGTCATGGATTGGGAAGAACTGTTCGGTAACGGTTCGAGCGGAGACGGCCATGGGATCTACACCCAGTCGGAAAGTTGGCGCGATAAGAGCGACGAACGCTACGCCTCGCTCGAGTATTTCACCGACGACCAGACGGAAGAATTCCAGATCGACGCGTCGGTGGAAATCCAGGGCCACTCCAGCGCCGTCCGTTGGAGAAGCGACAAACTGTCGTTCGAGGTCAAATTCAAGCAACCCTACGACACGAAGCTCAAGTCCGAGACGCTGTTTGGCAATTCCGTCGCCGGCGGAGCGACTGCCGCCAACTCGTTCGACTCGCTCGTCCTCGACGCCCAGTACAACTACACGTTCGCGGTCAATAACACCACCACGCAGGGCCCCTACGCCACGTATGTTCACGACCAGGTTGTCGCCGATCTCGCGAATCTTGCCGGCGGGCAGGCCCCCCACGGCCGATGGGTCCATCTCTACATCAACGGGATGTACTGGGGACTTTACAACGCCCACGAGAAGCCCAGCGACGCCTTTGCCGAAGAGTACTACGGCGGCGACAAAGACGACTACCTGGTCGTCAAAGGCTTCGACGGCATCAATCTGACGCATGGCGGCACGCAGGGCAAATACATCCAGGCCGACGGCGGTCTGACGTCGCAGATTGCCTATCAGAGCCTGCTCGACGAAGTCGGCGACAACATGGCGAGCCTGACCGAATATCAACAGGTCGCCGATATCCTCGACATCGATTCGTTCATCGACTACATGGTGGTTCATTACTACGCCGGCAACTACGACTGGGGCGAGAACAACTGGTACGCTTCGTTCAATAGCGTCGATCCCGAGGGCCGATGGCATTTCCACTCCTGGGACCAGGAGCATGCGTTTCCCAACGATCAAAACGCCGGGGCGGGCGACGGTCGCAACCAGGACTACGACCATACGCTGCTGGTCGCGAGCGACTTTGGCGAGCATGAGTTCGGCCCGACCGGCATTCATCACAAACTGATGGGCAGCGAAGAGTATCGGTTGCGCTTCTCCGATCGCGTCGAGGAGCTCATGCGTCACGACGGCGTGCTGACGCCGGCTAACGCCGCGAGCGCGTGGCAAGCCCGTGTCGACGAAATCGCCGGCGCCATCAACGGCGAAACGGCGCGCTGGGGCGACAACCGCAGCTCCAGCATCAACGAGAACACCTGGGCGACCAATGTGCAGTACACGACCGACCACTTTTTCTTTGCCAACGGATCGTATCAGAGTCGCACCGACGAGGTGATCGACATCTTCAACAACGTCAGCAGTGCGGGCGTCGGCAAGATCGACTGGCTGGTGAATTTGGACGCCCCCGAGTTCAACCAGTACGGCGGTGTCGTCGCAGCGCCGTTCAACCTCACGCTTGCCAATCCCAACGGCAGCGGCGAAATCTATTACACGATCGATGGAACCGATCCGCGCGATGCGGGCGGCGCCATCAGCGCGTCGGCCATCGCCTACACGGGTCCCGCCAGCCTCGCCGGCTCGACGCAAGTGAGAGCGCGGGTGCGGGACGCAGCGCAGTCCGGCACGGCCAACGACTGGAGCGCCGAGGTCAACAAGGTCTTCACGCTCGCCGATCCGTGGTCGTTGCGGATCGTGGAATTGATGTACAACCCAGCGGGGACGGATCTCGAGTATCTTGAGATCCTCAACACGGGAGACTCGCCGATCGACTTGGGCGGTTTGCAAATCACCGACTTCTCGGCCGGGGGATATACGTTCGCCAGCCAAACGTTGGCCGCCGGCGAGCGCATCGTCGTGGCGGAGAACGTCGCGGCTTTCCAGGCTGCCTATCCTTCGGTGACGAATATTGCGTCCACGCCATATTCCGGCAGCCTGAGCAACGGCGGCGAGTTGATAAGCTTGCGAGATCCGCTGGGAGCGCTAATCCAGTCGTTCACCTACGACGACGATCCCCTGGCCGGTTGGCCCGCAGGGCCCGATGGCGGCGGCTACTCGTTGGAATACGTCGGCCCGCTCGACGCCGGGGAGGACCCCAGCGCCGGCGCACCCGCCGATCCGTTTGACGACCCGGCCAATTGGTCGGCGAGCCTCGTGGCGGGCGGCACGCCGGGGGCCGCGCGGACGCCGGCCGCGACCAACGCCGACTTCAATGGCGACTCGCTCGTCAACGGCGGCGACTTCCTCGCCTGGCAGCGCGGCTACGGCGGCCCCGGCGGTCAGTCGTCGGCCGGCGACGCGGACCTCGACGGCGACGTGGACGGAGCCGACCTCGGTGCGTGGCAGGCCCAGTTTGGCAGCGTAAGCGACCGTGCCGCATCTGTTGCGGCAGTGGCCCAGTTTGAGGCCAGCGCCGTGACGGCCGCACCGACTGCAATCGACGAGTCGTTGGCGTTGGACCTGGGCCCCGAGCGTCAGTATTGGCTCAGCGCTCCCGTCGATCCGGTGAAAAGCTCCTCGCACGAGATCGGTGATGGCCACAACCACGAAACGGCGCGGTTAAGCTCTCACGACCGCGATCGAGCGTTCGCACAGTTCGCCCGCGATGATCTACAATGCATGTCCCCGATCGGGGGGTGGCGCGCCTCGCCGCGAACTGTTCGCCCTGGCGCGGACGCGGCCGACTCTGCCGCGGCGGGTTCGCTAGGACCCGAGGTTCACAGCGCGGCATTCGACTGGCTGGCGAACCGCGGCTGATTGCCGCGACGACGCCAGCAGCGGCCTTCAATGGGCTGGATTGGCTCGCCCCCGCGATTGGACCGGCGACGTTTCGTCAAACGTTGGACCAGTCCGTCGCTGGCAATTATGATGGCGATGCCGGGTCGGCGCGTCCCCCGTCGCTAACATCGCGGCGGGAGGCGACAGCACACGACCCGTTCCCGCCCGTTGGCGCACGGCGCCAGAGCTTACTCCCGCCCCAACGCCGGCGAATCGCCGCTTCGGTTCGCCCCCCGAATCCCCCCTCCGATGACGACTCGCACGAAGAGCGCGGCCCTGCGGCGGACATGGCTCGGGACCGCGTGCGCCGTCGTCTGGCTCGCGATGTTTGCCGGCGCACATGGCTTCTATACCAACGGCCGCTGGAGCGTGACCGCCACCGACGGCGCGACCGATCCGGCGGGCTCGCCCGTGACGGTCACCTGGAGCATTGTCCCCGACGGCACGACCGTGCCCGGAAACGGAAGCAGCGATTTTGTGGCATTCATGGACGGGCTGTACGGCGGAACCGGGGCCACAGTGGCCGACCGGCCGTGGTTCTCGCTCGTTGAGCAATCGTTCGGTCGTTGGACCGAATTGGGCGGACTGGAGTTCGTGTACGAGCCGGCGGATGACGGAGCGACGCTTGGCAACTTTGCCGGCGTGCTGGGGACGCGCGGCGACGTGCGGATCGGCGGAGCCTGGCTCGACGGCATCGGCGGCACGACCGCCCAGACGGGGTTTCTCAACAACGGCGACATCACCGTCGACACGGGCGACACACTCCACTTCGGGAGCACGGCCGACAATTCGCTGGATCTGCGCAACACGCTGACGCACGAGATTGGACACGCGCTGGGACTCGGCCACATCAACTCCAGCTCCTCGGCGTTTCTCATGGAGCCGTTCAGCGACAGCAGCATTGACGGGCCGCAGCTCGACGACATTCGCGGCCTCCAGCAACTCTACGGCGATGCGCTGGAGCGCGCACCGACGGGCCCTAACAACAGCTTGGCCACGGCGACCGATCTGGGATTGCTGGCCGGCGGGGCAACAATCGCACTCGGGCTCGACGCCAGCACCGGGACAGCGGTCGAGCCGACCGAGACCGACTTCATCAGCATCGCCAATCTCAACGACGAAGACTATTTCGCCGTGACCGTCGACGGGCCCGGGCTGCTCGGGGTAACACTCACGCCCACGGGCGCCAACTACTTTGAACGCCCCGGCTTTGGCACGGAGACGCGAACGCAAGCGTCGCGAATTTCCAATCTATCGGTGGAACTCTACGGCCCCGGCGGCGAGAGTCCGCAGCTGTTGGCGACGGCCGATTCCGCGCCCCTTGGTCAGCCGGAGAGCCTGGCAGACGTGGCGCTGTCTGCGGCAGGCACGTACTATGTGCGCATCGTCGGCGACAGCAACGGCGTGCAGTTGTATCACCTGGCGCTGTCGCTAACAGCGACCGCCATGCCGGGCGACTTTGACGACGACGGAGCAGTCGACGGAGCCGACTTCCTCGCCTGGCAGCGGGGTTTTGGCCCCCAGTACGACGCGAGCGATTTGGGCGCCTGGGGCCAGCATTTTGGAATGGGCTCGGCAGCGGCTGTTGCGACGGCGGTTGCAGAACCGTCGCCGCTGGCTCTGGCCGCGCTGGCGGTCGGGGCTTGCGTTTTGGCGAGAATGCGGTGCGCGATTTTGCGGCAACTCATGGAACCCCGAACGAGGGGCATTTCGTTGAGCACTCGCGTAGCACTGCCTATACTGAGGGCTTCGAGATTCTTGGCGGAAGTCTCGGCAAATGTTGGTTATGGGGCGCTGGCTTGGCAACGTAAGACCTGATTTTTTGGCCGCCAAGCACGCGCATTTTTTTCACTGATTGATTTGCTGGAGAGTCCGCTCATGAAGTCGACGTCAAAGATGATTCCTCTCGCCGCGAAGCGCGGCGCCGCGTACACAATGGCAGCCGCGGCCGCAGCCAGCGCGGCCGACGCTCAGGCCGCCGTGGTCTATTCCGGCGTGCAGAATCTTGCGATCGGGCAATTCAGTTCGCAAGATCTCAATCTCGACGGCGACGCCTACAACGACATCTTGCTAAAGAACTATGTCTTCGGCGGCGGCAACTACCAGGGCGCCACGGTCCAATTCTACCCCGGCAAGTTGGTCGGTTTCAACAACGGTCTGGCCTATGCCAGCGCACTGGGGCCGTGCGCAGTCATTGATAGTTCGACGGTTGGCGCCGACTTCTTTGGCACGTTGGCCTATGGCTCCTTCGATCCGAATGCGGAATTCAACAATGCAAACGGCGCCTTCATTGGCTTGAGTTTTCCCATTGCCGGCGCCACTCACTACGGTTGGGTGCGAGTGACGATCGACAACGCGGCAGGCACGTTTGTGATCAACGACTGGGCCTACGAAGACGTCGCCGGCGCCGGCATCACCACGCCCTGCGTACCCGAGCCGACGACGCTGGGGCTCCTGGCCGCAGGCGCCGTGGGCGTGGCGGCAATGCGTCGCCGCAAGGCGGCCGCCTAGTTTCTGGGCGCGCATGCGCTCTCGCCAAGGGGAGGACGCGCAAGCACAAACTTGGCGCGGGGCGCCTCATCGCCCCGCGCCAACGGCTTGTGCGCTTTTGTTTCATGGAGATCGGAGACGATGAGCGAACAGAGAAGAGTGAAGGCATCGGTATTGCTCAAGCATTCACGGGGCGCAGCCTATACGATGGCAGCAGCGGCCGCGACTGGCGCCATCGACGCCCAGGCCGAGGTAATCTATTCAGGCCCGCAAGACATTGCCATCGGACAGTTCGCTTCGCAGGAACTGAACCTGGACGGCGACGCTTACAACGACATCTTGCTGAAGAACTACATCTTTGACGGCGGCAACTATCAGGGCGCCACAGTCGATTTCGCCCCGGGACAATTGGTCGGTTTCAGCGCCAACGGCATCGTGTACGCGTCGGCGTTGAGCCCGGGGTCTGTGATCGACGGCACGACAGTCGGCCCCAGCTTCTATGGGTCGATGGCCTACGGCGCGAACAACCCCAATGGAGAATTTGACAACGCCGTTGGCGCGTTCCTGGGGCTCAGTTTCCCCATCAATGCTACCAATCACTACGGGTGGGTCCGCGTGACAATCGACAACGCCGCCGGCACGTTCGTCATCAACGACTGGGCCTACGAGGATCAGCAGGGCGTCGGCATCCAAGCTGGAGACACCGGCGTGCAACCGATTCTCGGCGATTTCAACGATGACCAACGGGTCGACGGGGCAGATTTTCTTGAGTGGCAGCGGGGCGTCGGCACGCTGTATAACGCCGCCGATCTGGCCGACTGGCAAGCCAACTTCGGCACTTTGCCCGGCTCCGCGGCTCCGGCGGCGCATACCGTGCCGGAGCCCGGTACGCTCGGGCTGCTGGCGGCGGGCGCGGCGGGCGTCTCACTGCTGAGGCGACGACGAAGCAAGTCATGACCATCGTGCGCCAGACAAGGACCGGCCGCCCGCAGCGGGTGCTGCTGATCGGTTGGGACGCCGCCGATTGGCAGCTGATCAATCCATTGATCGAGCGAGGCCTGATGCCGACGACCGCCGCGCTGATGCAGCGCGGCGCCTGGGGCAATCTGGCCACGCTGCGGCCGATCCTCTCACCGCTGCTGTGGAACACCGTCGCCACCGGAAAACGGGCGCCCGAGCACGGCGTGCTGGGGTTTCTCGAAGCCGACGCCGAGGGAACGGGCGTGCGGCCCTCGTCCAGCACGAGCCGTAAATGCAAAGCGCTCTGGAACATTCTCACCCAGTGCGGCTTGCGCACCAACGTGGTCGGCTGGTACGCGTCGCACCCGGCCGAGCCGATTGCCGGAGCGATGGTCTCCAACCAGTTTGAGAACTCGCACCTGCAAGGCGGCGCGACCGCTCCGACGCCAGCGGGCTCGGTGCATCCGCCCGAGTTGGCCGGCGAGTTGGCGGAAATGCGGGTGCATCCGCACGAGATCGACGCGACCGCCGTGCTGCCGTTTATCCCCAACGCCGCGGAATTGATCCAGCAGCCGGACAATCGCGTCGGCAAACTGCGGCATCTCATCTCGCAAACGGCCACGATCCACGCGGTGGCCACCCACCTGATGGCCGCCACCGAGTGGGACCTCACGGCCATCTATTACGAGGGAATCGATCGCTGCGGCCACGAGTTCATGCATTGCCACCCGCCGCAAATGCAGCACACGACCGACGCCGAGTTCGCCGCGTACCAACATTGCATGACGGGCATCTATCGCTTTCACGATATGTTGCTGCAGACGCTGCTCACGTTGGCCGGCGACGACACGGCGGTGATCCTGATGTCGGATCACGGCTACTACAACGACCACCTGCGGCCCGATCCGCGCGAGGGCAAGAGCGGTCCGGTGGAGTGGCATCGCCCGTTTGGCATCCTGGCGGCGCAGGGCCCCGGGATTCGCCAGGGCGCCCGGGCGTATGGCGCCAGTTTGTTGGAGATCGCCCCCACGGTGCTCGAACTGCTCGGCCTGCCGCCGGCGCTGGACATGCCGGGGCGCGTGCTGGCGGAAATCTTGGAGGATACGACGCTGCTGCCGCGAATCGATTCGTGGGAGGAGATCGAGGGCGACTGCGGCAGGCATCCCCCGGAAACGCGCGTCGACCCCGCCGAGGCCGCGGCGATGCTCCAGCAGTTGGCGGACCTGGGCTACATCGAGGCGCCCAACGACGATGGCGAACATTCCGTCGCTTCGACCGTGGCCAGCAATCAAGCAACGCTCGCCCAGGCGCTGATCGACGCTCAGCGGTTCCGCGAGGCGATCGACGTGCTGCAGCAGATTGAGGCAACCGACGAGACGGCTGTGCCGCTGAAGTTTCTCACCGCGAACTGCCTGATCGCCTTGGGCGAGAAGACCCAGGCGCGCGAATTGCTGGAGTCGCTGGCGGCCGCGCATGCCTCGGCGCCGCGACTGCATATGATGCTTGGCGCGCTGGAGTTTGCCG
>JAGQOU010000102.1 GCA_020427145.1 Planctomycetales bacterium
TCAGACCCTCGCGGACGTCGTCGCCCGAGGGGACCAGATCCTTGAACAGGCCCTCCTTCTTGCCGTAGGCGTTGAGGCTGCGGGTCAACGCCGCGCGGAAGCCCGACAGGTGCGTGCCCCCCTCGTGCGTGTTGATGTTGTTGACGTAGGTGTGGACGTTTTCGGTGTACTCGCCGGAGTACTGCAGGGCGATCTCGACGGTGACGCCTTCCTGGTCGCCTTCCAAGTACAGCACGTCGGGATGCACGGGTTCGCTGGCCCGGTTGAGCCAGTTGACGTACTCGATAATCCCCTGCTCGTACTGGAACGTCTCGCTCTCGCCGTTGCGGGCGTCGCGGATGGAGATCTTGACGCCGCGGTTGAGGAAGGCCAGTTCCTGCAGCCGTTTGACCAGCGTGGCGTAGACGAACTTGGTGTTCGGAAAGATCTGCGGATCGGGTTTGAAGGTGGTCTTGGTGCCGCGGCGGTCGCTGGCGCCCACGCGGCGGACCTCGCCCAGGGGAATTCCCCGCGCGTATTCCTGGTGATACGTGTGCCCGTCGCGCGAGACTTCCACCTCGCACCACTCGCTGAGAAAGTTCACCACCGTGACGCCCACGCCGTGCAAACCGCCGGAGGTTTGATAGGCGCCCTTGGTAAACTTGCCGCCGAACTTTAGCACCGTCATCACGCCTTCCAGCGTCGAGACGTCGCGATCCATCTGCTCGGACAGTTGCTCGTGCTTTTCGACGGGAATCCCGCGGCCGTCGTCCTCCACCGTGACTGAACCGTCGGCGTTGACCTCCACGACCACCTGCGTGGCGTACCCGGCCATCGCTTCGTCGATCGAGTTGTCGACCGTTTCGTACACCAAGTGATGCAGACCGCGGGCGGTCGTATCGCCGATGTACATACTGGGGCGTTCGCGCACATGCTCCAGGTCGGAGAGATGCTCCAGATCGCTTGCCCCGTACTGGACGTTTCCGGAGGGCTGCTTCTTGGGCGTTGCAGGCTTCTGGGGAATTTCAGGCGTTTCGTCGGACATTATCTGCTGAACTGACGTTGGGATAGGTCTCACGCAGAGACAAATGTTCTTGAATCGAATACTACCAACCGGCCACTTTGCCGATCTTGAAGCGAATGGTCTTGATCCCCGCGTCGGGGAGGGCTTGCTGCAATGCGGTGATGAGCCGTTCCTTCTCGAAGCCCAGCTCTTGCATCAGCAACGAGTTGGCCACGATCACCTCCAACGTGCCGCGACGGACTTGGCCCGCTTCGGTGAGCGGGGCGAATCGCTCGCCAACCGCGACCCGCCACGCGTCGTTGCAGGCCGCGGCGGTCTGCAATTGGGCGTACCCTTTCCGCTGCATGACTTGCGACAGCACGTTCTTGAGCGGTTTGGGCTGCAAGTGCCGAAACCATCGCCCGTGCGACTGCCGCCGCTTGGCCACGTCGGCCAGATCGTCGGGGTGAGCGTCGAGGGGATCCATAGTCGTTCTTTGCCGCTGCTAAACTCGCCGACACACGCAGCACCGGTGAAACCAAACCAACAGGATCACAGGTTGCTGCACTTCGACAGGATCTCCGTTTGAGCGTTCAAATTTCCCGCCCGTTTGCCATCGCGTCCCGCGGCCTGTTCATCCGGCCAATCCTGCGATCCTGTTCTCTTGGATTGTGCATCTTGCGTTGCGGTTTCGCCCGCTACCGATCGCGGGCCAGCGGCATGATCACGTAGCCGAAGCCATCGTCGGTGGTACACACGGCGGCCGCCTCGCTGTCTTTCATTTCCAGCGTGAAGGTCTTTTCCGCGTCGAGCACTTTCATGAAGTCGATCACAAATCGCGGATCGAGCGTGGTGATCAGCTGCGGCCCGTCGTACCCGATGGGCAACTCGACGCGCGACTCGCCGACCTCCGCCGCTCGGCCCGAGAGCACGAGCATGCCGTCGCCAAAGGTGAAATCGATGCCGCGGCTTTCCTCGCTGGTGACGATCGCCGCCTGACGCACGGCCGCGTGCGTCGGGCCGACCGCCAACTCGATTTGGTGCCCGGCGCCCAGTTCGGGAAACACGCGCCGCCAATCAGGGAACCGGCCTTCGAGCAAGCGCGCCGAGATCGTGGCCCGGGCGCTCTTGACCAACAGTTCGCTCCCCTTGACCGCGATCTGCACCTCGGCGTCGCTGGGGGCGACGGCCCGCTCGATGAGCGTCATCGCCCGGGTCGGCACGATAGTCGTCGTGCCAATGTCCGCGCCGTCGCCATGGGCCGCCACGGGGCCCGACATCTTGGCCAGTCGCCGGCCATCGGTACCGATCGCGGTCAGGACGCCGTCGGCGTACTCCAGCTTCACGCCGCCGAGGGCGTAGCGGCTGCTTTCATTGTCGGTGGCGAACGCGGTGCGGCGGATCAGCTCGCGGAGCAACCGGGCCGGCACTTCGAAGTAAGTCTCGGAGTTGAACTCGGCGACGGTCGGAAACTCGCTCGGGTTCTCCGCGGGCAGGCTGAACTGACTGCGCTGACCGCGAATCGTGGTGTTGTTGCCGTCCGATTCAATCTGCAGCGTCTCGTCGGCGCTCTCCCGCAGGATGCTGCCGAAGCGGGTCACCGAGAACACGACGGCCCCGGGCGCCTCGATATCGACGCCGCTTACCTGGTGGCGGATCCCCACTTCCAGGTCGGTGGCCGTGAGCGTCACGCCCGCGGCGTTCGCCTCCAGCTTGACGTTCTGCAGGATGGGCTTGGGACTTCGCGCCGGCGCCACGGCCGCGGCGGTCTGAAACGCTTGGAGCAACTGCTCCCGATCACAGGAAATCTTCATGGTTTCTCTTGAGCGTAGGGTGCGGGGCGAGTCGCTATTGTGCGAAGCATTCCCCAAACTTTCTTAGAGATGTGTTGATGTAATAGACCGTCGGGCGGTGCTGTCGATATGTGCCGCACAAGTGTTGGTAACTCTTGCTGGCGTTTGGAGTTATTGATTGTCGTGAGTTGGGGATAACCTGACGGCAAGGCGTTCAAACAGCGGTGGGTTCGTGTCGACAACCGGCAGTCGCATGATGGCTCGTAGGCGTTGTCGTCGATTGCCGGCGAGGCCAGGCCGATTGACGACAAGGTTTTAACAAGTTTTCCCCAACGGCAGTTGAACGGCGATGTTCACCACCTTGTGGGATTGGCTCGATTAAGCGGGCTTCAAAATCCGGATCAACTGGTCAATGGTTTCCTGTGTGGCCGGGTCTTGGCCTAGCTGTTCGGCGATACGGTGTTCGCCGTGGATGATGGTCGTGTGATCGCGTCCGCCCAGCCCTTGGCCGATCTCGGCGTAGCTCATGTCGGTGAGTTGGCGCGCGAGGTAAATCGCCACACAACGGGCGTAAACCAGCGATTTGCGTCGCGACGGGCTCGTCAACGCGGTCTGTGTGATGCTGAAATACCGGCCCACGACTGAGGCGATTTGCTTGAAAGTCGGGCCTGCCGCGGGGTCGTCGTCGTCGGCTCCCGGGATCGCGGGCCCGGCAGATCGCAATTCGATTTTGGCCAATGCGGCCACGACTTGAGCCGGCGGGCCCTCGTGTTTGTGGGCGAGTTGGTGAAGCTGTTTGTCGGGGAGCGGCAATCCGCGGCGAGCGGCGCCATCGGCCAGCAGCGTGCGACGCGCGGCCTCGCCCGGCCACTTCAGCCCCAGCGACAAACCGCAGGCCAACCGGTCGCACAAGCCGCGCTCAAGTTGCGGCAGGCATGCCAGGGGCTGGCGCGCCGTTGCCACTAGGCATCCGCCGCCGTGAACGATCGCGTCGACCAAACGCCGCAGTTCCCACTGTGCCGGATGCCGAGGACGGAGCTGGTCGAGACCGTCGATCACCAGCAAGGCGGCGTTGCTCCACCGATGCAGCGTTTCGACCAAGCGGCTCTCTTCACTGGCGCACTGATACTCTCGAGCGAAGTCGGCGCCGGTGAAGTACCACACGCGATCGGCCCCGTAGCAGGCGGTGAATCGTCGCACGGCCGCGCGGGCGACCATGGTCTTGCCCGTGCCGGCGGGACCGGTCAGCACCAAGGGGTTGAAGCGCTCGGCCGCCAGGGGGAGCGGCGTTTCGCTGAGCAGCTGGCGGAGCGGCGGCGCGAGCGACTCGTTCTCCGGCCCCAGTACGCACGGCGCAGCAGACCGCCCGTCGAGCGAGGCGGGCAGAGCAATTTCGACAGCGGCGTCCATCACGCGATAGGGTCCGTCCAAGCGGGGCGCGGCGACGGCGTCGTGCGAAAGCCGATCGACGCGAAAATCGGGTCGCGATTCAGCCCGGGCAGAGCCAAGTCAGCGGCCCGAAGGGTGAGAAACAAGCCCGCCGCAACATCGCCGGACAGACGAAGCTGAGGACGGTCGCTACTTGCCGTTTGGCAAGTCCCACATCCTACCCGATTTGCCGGCCCTTCGTTAGCGGCAAAGGCCAAAAAAGACGCTTCTCACCGCCGTTGTAACTGTTTGACGCACAACGAGATACGACGAGTCGCTTCAGCCATTTCAGCAGCCGTCGTGCCGGCTCCCCAACTCAGCCGAATTGCCCCGGAAATCACGTCCTCGGGAAGCCCCATCGCCAGCAGCACGGGCGAGGGTTCGCTGGAGCCGCTAGCGCACGCGGAACCGGTCGAGCAGGCCACGCCCGCCAGGTCGAGGGCCATGGCCAACTGCTGCCGATCGACCCCGGCAAAGGCGATGCATAACGTGTGCGGCAGCCGCGGCGCGGCGCCGCCCACGACGACCGCGTCAGGAAACTCGCCCCGCAGCGCCGTCTGGAGTTCCCGACCGATCGACGCCAGCCGGCGGGTGCGATCCTCCGTCTCGCGCTGCCAGGCTTCTAGGGCGGTTTGCATTCCTACGGCCAGGGCCACCGATTCCGTGCCGGGGCGCAATCCCGCTTGCTGGAATCCGCCGGCCATCAGCGGCGTGAGCGGCACGCCAGCGCGAACCACCAGCACGCCAATTCCCTGGGGGCCGTGGAACTTGTGCGCTGCGACGGTCATGGCGTCGACGCCAAGTTCGGCAAAGTCGACGGGGATCTTGCCAACCGCTTGCACCGCGTCGGTGTGGATCACCGCGCCGTGAAGACGGCATTGCGAGGCTGCCTCGACCACGGGCTGCAGGACGCCGGTCTCATTGTTGGCCAGCATCACGCTCACCAACCGCACGCCGCCGGCGAGTTGCTCGGCGAGCGCGTCGAGCCGCAGCACGCCCTCGGCGTCCACCGGCAGCAGCACGACGCTGCGGCCTGCGGCCTCAAGTTCCGTCGCCGCCGCGGCCACGCTGGGGTGTTCAATGGCTGAAACGGCCAGGTCGACCCGCGGCGGACCGTCCGTCGCGGCGGATTTGGCAGATCCCCTCGGAACCGCTGGCAGCAAGCCGCGCAGGGCCAAATTGTTGGCCTCGGTTCCCCCGCTGGTGAACACGACGCGGTCGGCAGCCATCCCCCCCGTGCGGGCGCCCAGCAACTCGCCGATGCGGGTGCGGCATTCCTCCAACACGCGGCGGGCTTGGCGGCCAAGTTCGTGCTGACTGGCGGGATTTCCCGGGTAGGCCAGCGCAGCGGCGTGCATCGCCTCAGCCGCTTCCGGCAACAGGGGCGTGGTGGCGTTGTGGTCGAGATTGATCGGCGCCATCATGCTCCGATTGTACACCGCCCCGGACCGCCGGCGGCATGGGCTGCGTTCTGGGGCCGAGTTCTGGGGTTGCCGGCGGCAAAATCGGCTGCGTATCATCCCGCCCCGTTTACCGCCCCGTCGCTGCTAGCAGAATCGCCATGGGAACAACGTTCAAAGCCGTCGTGATGCTGACTGTGGTGGTCGGCGGACCGGTTGCCTACCTGTACCACGGACCGCTGCCGCCGCAGGTGCGGCGCGTGGTCGACCGGGTGACCACGGTCGCTCGCGAGATGGTCGGCGAGAAAGGCGACAGCGGCGAAACGCCGTCCGACGCGTGCCCGGGCGGAGTCTGCCCCGGCGGCGCGTGCCCGATTGATGCGCCGACGTTCGCCCCGCCAATCGACCGACCGCTGGCCCCCCCGAGCCTTGTCGTCGAATCGTCTCCTGCGGCTGCCCCGACGCCCGCGGTCGACGCCAACTCGCTGCAACCACTGCTGGATCAACTGGTGCAGTTGGGCGTGGGCGAGTATGAGCTGACGCGATGGGGTTCGGCGGGCGCGCTTTACCGTTTTCGCTGTGCGGCGCCGTTGGCGGGCGATCTGCAACACGCGCAACAGTTTGAAGCGGTGGGCGAGTCGCCCGCGGCGTCCATCGAGCAAGTTGTCGCCGAGGTGGCGGCGTGGCGTCTGGCGCGTCACGATTCGCGGTTCACGCGCTAACGGCCTGATGAAAGAGGGGTCCGGCACGCTCCCCCCGACGTAGATCCCCGGCGCTCGCGGCGACGTTCCGCGAGCCATTCCCCTTTTTCAACACGCTGCTATAGTCCCCAGGACTTTTTGCCCCCCAGGTGAGCAAGTTTGCGATGCGCAGCCTCGGTTCTCCCCGCAACTGGTATGCCGCGAGCTTGACTGGCCGGTCTCAACGGGGCCGCGCGATCTTGCGGCCCGTTTCCTGGCGGCGGCGCCCCGCTGGCGGTTCGCGTCGGTCGGCGAAACCTGTCGCGGCCGAGGCGGCGGATCCGGCGGATACCGAGGCCCGCGAGCAGGCCCGCGTGGCTGCGGTCCTGTTCCTCTCGCGCGAGCCGATCAGTACAAGAAAACTGGCGGAAGCGGCTGATTTGGCCGATGCTACGAGGGCTCGCACGCTGGTGGCGAAGTTGGCCGATCAATGGCGTCGGCGCGGGGCCGCGATGGTCCCCGTGGAGGTCGCCGGCGGCGTGCAGTTGCTGACCCAGCCGCGACTGGTCGATTGGCTGGGGCGGTTGCTGGGCGACGTGGCCGAGCCGCCGCTATCGCCGCCGGCGTTGGAGACGCTCGCCGTGGTCGCCTACCGGCAACCGGTGCTGCGTGCCGAGGTTGAGGCGGTGCGGGGCGTCCAGTGCGGCGAACTGTTGCGTATGTTGATGGAACGCGATTTATTGCGTATTGTCGGACGGGCCGAGGAACTGGGGCGTCCTTACCTGTACGGCACAACCCGCAAATTTTTGCTAGTTTTCGGCTTGCGCCGCTTGGAAGACCTGCCCCCGATCGATCAAACTCGTAGCTCTTCCGCAGGCGATGCGCCGGCCGCGTAGAGCGGTCTCCCACATGGTACGTTGCTTGCCCCCCGCGTTGGCGAAGGAGTTGATAGCGTGCGATCTCAACTGACAAGGACTTGGGACAAATCGGCAACCGACGACGACGAGCTGCGCGAGTCGCTCGGGAGCGGCGGCGCCGTGATCGTTGCCGAGGATGAGGAGTACGAGTACGAGGACGAGGAGGAAGACGCCGAAGAAGAAGACGGCGACGACGTCGAGTACGAGTACGAAGACGAAGAGGACGAAGAAGAAGAGTACGAGTACGAAGACGAAGATGCCGAGGAAGAGGAAGACGCCGATGAGCTCGAGGAGGACGAGGACCTCGATGAAGACGAGTGGGAAGAAGTCGACGACGACGAAGATGATGACGAGGAGGACGACGACTACGAATACGAAGACGACTACGAGGACGACGAAGACGACTTGGTGTTAGAAGACGATGACGACGAAGACGAGTGGGATTGAATCTCGTCGACGACGCCGAATTTTATCCAGGGGCCCCGGCGCATGGCGGCCCCTGTTTCTTTGCGCACGTCAGTCCTCGAGCCGGAAGAGGCGCCGCAGCGCGTCGAGCAAACCATGCGGCGGCCCTTCGCGCGCCGCGTCGCGCAGCGACTCTAGCGGCGGGTGGAGCAGTTTGTTCACCAACCGGTCGGCGAATTGCTCGATTTCGCCGCGCGCCGCGTCATCGAGTTGCGGCAGCTTGTTGAACAGCCGCGCCAGCTCCGCTTGCTTCGGTCCCTCCATGCCGCGCCGCAAGCCGGTGATCACGGGCGCCGCCACGCGGTGATGCGCCGCGGCCAGGTAGCGGGCGACTTCATCGTCGAGAATCCGCTCCGCCGCGGGCAACTCTTTGGCTCGGGCGCGGCGGTTGAGGCGGCAGGCCGACTCGAGATCGTCCAGCGAGTAGAGATACACGCCCAGTGCATCGCCCACCGCCGGGTCGAAATCGCGCGGCACGGCCAAGTCGAGCATGAACAACGGCCGCTGATGGCGCCGCGGAGCGACATGCTGGGCGAACGTCGCCGCGGTGACGACGGGCTCGTTGGCCGCCGTGGCGCCGATCGCCATATCCGCGGCCACAAGTTGTTCCCACAGATCGTCCCAGGGGTGGTAGTCTCCTGACCACGCCTCGGCCAGTTGTCGGCCGCGCTCTTCGTTGCGATTGACGACGTGAATGCGTCGCGCGCCCGCGTCGTGCAGGTAGCGGAGCGTCTCCTCGGCCATTTCCCCGGCGCCGAGAACCAACACCCGCTTGTCGTCGAAGTCCTCGAAGACGCGGGTTGCGAAGTCGGCGATCGCCACGCTGGGGATGCTCACTCGGTGCCGATGCAAACCGGTCTCGTTGTGGACGCGACGGGCCGCGTGCAGCGACGCTTGAAACAGATCGTGCAGCACGGGGCCGGCCGTGCCCAGGTCGTGGGCCGCCTGATACGCCTCTTTCACCTGCGCAAGGATCTGCGGCTCGCCGACAACCATGCTGTCGAGACTGGCGGCGACGCGAAACAGGTGCGCGATGACCTCGCGATTCTCCAGTTGGATCAATTGCCCGTTGACGCTCGCGGGCGACACGCCGTGGTAACTCAGCAGGGCGTTTGCCAATTCCTGAGGCCCGGCTTCGGTCGATTCGTGGGGCGTGGCGGCGTACAACTCGACCCGGTTGCAGGTCGACACGAGCACCAATTCCGTGTCCGGGAGCGACTGTTGCCAACGGTCCAGCGCGTCGCCGACTTGGGCGCCGCTGAACGCCAGCCGCTCGCGGATTTCGACTCCCGCGGCACGATGCGTGCAGCCAATCATGTGGAGGTTCATGCCTGGCCTCCGTCGGCCGAGGGCGGCTGGCTGGGGGCCGCGACGCCGTGCAGCCTTTCGCCGTACAACGTGAACAACGCGAGCGTGAGCAACAGGAATGCAAAGGCGGTCGTGGTGAGGTAGGCGACCTTGCGACCGCGGGCCGCCGGGTAGAGCAGGCGGAACCCCTCGGCCACGAGCAGCCAGAGCAGCATGGCGGCTAGGCTCAGCGCGACGGGGTCGGTCCAAGGAATGCCTCTGACGGCGTCGGTGCGCGACCAGCGGAGCACGACCCCGGTCACAAAGCCCAGGCCGACCAGCGCGGCGGCCGCCCCCAGCGCCCGGCTATTGGCGCGCTCCAGCCATTCCAAACTGGGCAGGCGAAAGCCGTCGGTCGCGGGCAGGGTTTTGCTTTTCAAGCGCCGGCTTTGCAGCAGGTACATCATCCCCGCCAGAAACCCCAACAGCACGGCCAGGAAGCCCAACAGGAGGCAATAGCTGTGGAGAATGCCCCAAAACCGCGTGGCGGCAAAGGTGGCCAAAGGTTCGTCATCGGCCGCCAAGGACCCGCCGATCAGGGCGAGCGTCGCGGGGAGCAGAAACAGCCCCAGCGAGCGTCCGGGGTAGTGAATCATCGCCGCCAACGCGATGACGGCCAACAGCCAGGCGGCCACGAGAAACCAGTCGTGCGGGCTGGCCAGGGGGGCGGCGGGCGTGGCCGCGACGCGTCGGCCCAGGTACCAGGTGTGCGCCACGAGCCCGGCGGTCGTGGCCAGCAGCAGGCCCCAGCGTCGCCACGCGATTTGCCGCCATCCGCCCACGACCTCGATCGCCAACGCCACGGCATAGCTGGCGGCGAAGCAGATGATGTTGACGCCGGATTCCATGAGTTCAATCGGCGTCGAGTTCGCCGTCCAATCCGTACTGCTTCAGCTTCTTGTGCAGCGTGTTGCGGTTGATGCCCAGTCGGGCCGCCGCCTTGATCTGCACGTTGTCGGTCAGCCGCATCACCTGGGCGATCACCTCGCGTTCCACGCGGTCGACAATCTGCGAATGCAGATTTTCCGAGTCGTCCTTGGCGTCCGCCAACCCGCGGCCGACCAGTTCCTCGGTCAGCTCGTTGAGGTTCATCATCCGCGGGCCCATCGTGCGCGGCTGCTTGCCGGTGACCACCGCTTCGGGCAACAGGTCGCAAGCGAGCTCATCGCCGGAGGCCATGACGACGGCCCGTTCCACATAGTTCTGCAGCTCGCGCACGTTGCCCGGCCAGGCGTAGCGCTGCATGGCCTCCAGGGCCCGCGGCTGGATATGCGTCACATAGCGATCATTTTTCTCATTGTATACGTTGAGAAAATGGCTCACTAGCAGCGGAATGTCCTCGGTGCGTTGCCGCAGCGGCGGCAGGTAGATCGGCACGACATTCAACCGATAAAACAGGTCCTCGCGAAACTCGCCCGAGCTGGCCAGGTCGAGCAAATCGCGGTTGCTGGCGGCGATCACGCGGGTGTCGACGCGGATCGTGCGGGTGTCTCCCACCCGCTCGAATTCCCGCTCTTGCAGCACGCGCAGCAATTTGACCTGCAGGTGCAGCGTGGTGGAGTTGATTTCGTCGAGAAAGATCGTGCCCTGGTGGGCCGCCTCGAAGCGGCCGGTGCGGTTGTCGATCGCCCCGGTGAACGCCCCGCGAACGTGGCCGAACAGCTCGCTCTCCAACAGGCTTTCGCTGAGCGCCCCGCAGTTGACTCGCACGAAGGGTCGGTCGCGGCGATCGCTGTGGGCGTGGATTGCGTGGGCGATGAGCTCCTTGCCCGTGCCGGTTTCTCCCAACAGCAGCACCGACGCGCTGGACCGCGCGACCTGCCGGGTCGTGCGATAGACCTCGGCCATTGCCGGACCGCTGCCGATAATCCCCGGCAGCGGGGCGTCGGGCTCAACAGCGGGTAGCGGCGTCAGGGCCATGGACGAAGGGGGAAGGCGGAGGGGGGAAGGCGGATGCGGGGGGCGGCGAGCCGGGTCGTCCCCGAACCCGGCGCGTTGCGGCGTGCGTCACTCGCCGTTGACTCGTTCGATGACGTCCAGCAGTTGTCCCAGGACCTGTTGCGTCTCGGCATCGGCCGTTTCGCTGGCGTTGTAGCGATCGAATTGCTGCAACTCCTGCGTGCGGGTCAGGTACAGGCCGTGCTCCGCCACGTTGGCGGCAAACGCCTTGGCCGCCGCCTGCCGGGTGGCCAGCGGCAGCGCCAGATTGCTGGCGGCCTCGACCAGCGCGGCCTGGCTGTCTTGGTTGCCGACTTGCTGCAGCACGGCCAGCGCGGGTCCGGTCAGATCGGTGGTAAACAACAGCCGCCCCGCGATGTTGGCGTCGCGGGCCAGTTCGTCGTAGGGCCGGCCGGCCGCCAGCAAGTCGCCGATCCACTTCATCGCCTGAGCAGCGTAAACGTCGCGCTCTTTTTGTTCCGGCAGCGGAACGACCGGCAATTCGGCTGCCTGCTGCACCACGACTTTCATGGCCGCGGCGTCGCGCGGGCGGATGATCGCCAGCGTGCCCGGATCGGCCGCCGCCCATCGCTCGGCGTCGCTCAGGCGGTAGATGCTCGACAGCATCGCCACCGGCACGTCTTTGAGCGTGGGATGCGTGCGCAATTGATATAGCAGCTCGCCCGGATTGGGGCTGCCCAGGTCGCTGTCCAACGCGATCAGCCCCAATCGCCCGGAAACGCTGGGGTCCAATGCCGCGCGAATGGCTTCCAGTCCCGATTGGGTTGCGATGGCGTCGTACCCGGCGGCCCGCAGTTGTCCCGCCCAGGCCGTGGCTTGTCCCACCTTCGACGAGGCGGCGATCGCCGCGGGTTGCCCGCCGCCCGCCGCAAATTGCCACAGCGCCGCGGGAACGTAGCTCGCCCCGGCGAACGACTGCTGCGGGTTGATCGCCATCACCGCTTCCAGCGCCGCAAACCGCAGTTTGGGGTTGGGACTGGCCACCGCGGCGGCCAACGGGCTGGGGCGGCCGTCGGTTGTGACCAACACCGTAAAGTCCTTGCGCTTGCCCAACTCCTTGACCAGTCGCCAGGCCGCTTCGTCGAAGCCGCGCACCACGGCTTCGGCAATTTCCGCGCTGAGTTCGCCGGCGTCGAGTTGCTCCAACTCTTTGGTCAGCGACTCCGGCGGCGCCACGCCCAGCGCGGCGGCCCGCTGCAACCGATAGCTCACAGCTTGCCGCTGCAGGTCGAGCGGCAGCGGGCCGGCGGCCTCGGCCGCGTCGAGCAACCGCGCTCCCGCGAGCACCTGCAGATTGGCGCGCGACACGCGGCTACGGGCGAGTTGTTTGGTCGCGGGGTCCCAGGACCACCACTCGGCGTCGTTCTCGTCGTCGAGTTTGCCGCCGGGGACGCCGGCTTGGAGAGCCGCAAGCCGTTTGCGCACTTCGGCGGCGACCTCGGCCGGGGTGGAGTTGGCCAGCCCGCGCCGTGCGATCATGGAGCGCACCGCGGCG
>JAGQOU010000103.1 GCA_020427145.1 Planctomycetales bacterium
AGTCCCACCAAGACCCCGATGATGGCGATCACCACCAGGAGCTCCACCAATGTGAATGCGCGTCGTGTCCGTGCCACTTCAATCCCCTCTGCGAAAAGTGAACCTTGCGCGGCGCGGCCTGATCTCCCGGCCGCGCCGCGTTGTCCATGTTCTGATTGACAAAGCACAACCCTTACGAGCGGCGTCTGGCTCCGACGACCAGCGCCGCCGACAGCGCCGCCAACAGCAGGCTGCCCGGTTCAGGGACCCCGGCGGCGACGCTGGCGAGCGCCCCGCCTCCGCCGAAGTTGGCCTGCCAAGCGGCCAAGTCGTCCGCGCTCAGCGGCGTCGGCGAGTCGCCCCGCTGCCAGGCCAGGAAATCGCCGCCGTCGACGTCGCCGTCTTCGTCGAAGTCGCCAGGACCAACGACCGGCGCAAGGAATTCGAACTGAAAATTGTCAACATTGATGATGTTGTCCGCGTCCAGACCAAAATCACTTTCTTTAGGGTAAAACCCATACTGAAAGGTCGTCTCGTCATCGAAAATTGGCGCGGGGAAGTACGCCACGCCGTCCGTATCGGGAACGGTTGGAGCCGAGCCGGACGCCAGATTCCACTCGACATGGACCCAGCCGTCGGCCGCGCCCATATTCGTGGAAAAGTTCGACGACCAATAGTTGTAGCCGTCTTCCATGTCGCCGTCGTTGTTCAGGTCAACCCCGAAGGTCGCTTCATAATCGCCCTTGAACAGCGAGACGTTGCCGTTGACGATTTCGTCGCCCGAATTGACTCCTTGGATGTTGATGTCGAACGACAATTTGTAGTTCGCCGGGTTATCGGCGCCAGGCTGGCCGGCTCCCGCCCCGTTGCCGGCCCCCCAGAACCCTAAGAATCCGCCCATGCCGAAATAGTTCCAGGAATTGATTAGCGAGGTGTCGTAGGTGATCTGGTAGCCTTGAACGCCGCTGAAGGCCACCTGGTCGGTGATCTCCTGCGTGACGACAAGGTCGGCGAGGTCGTCGCCATCGCCCCAAAAACTCCAGCCCCCCGGGAACCCGGTGTACGTTCCCGGCAGCGGACCTTCGAAATCCTCCAGCATGAGCACCTGGCCAAAGACCGCACCCGGCGCCACGGTCGCGCACAGCAACGCCGTCGCGAAGGCGAACATTCGAGACTTCATCGTGATATTCCTTTTCCAAGAAGAGATTCCGCAGAAGAGTCGTTGCTCGCGCCCCTGCCAAGCCGGCGACTGCCGGCGCTCGGCTCGGCGCGACATTTTGGTTTGTGCGGCATCGCGGCGACGCCTAAAGCGTCTGCCCCCGCTCGGCTTTCGGCGCCGCCGTCGATGCCCGCACAAATGAAAGCCCCCGCTCTCGCTCGCATCCCATTTTCGACGAGCGCGATCGACAAACCCCGTACGATTGATGCGCCAACTGCTCTTCTCGTTATTTACTTGCGAACGGACCTCGCCGTCGCATAAATCTCAGATTACGGTGGTCCGGCAGCACGAACCCGCGCCCGCCGACGATCCCATCGCGGCCGTCGGGGAGCGGCAATTGCACATGACCCGGCGAAAAAGAGTGACGCACAAGGTGCAACGCCACAATTTGACAAGAAGCCAATGCCCATAGGCGTTCAGCGTACCTGAGCCAATAGTTTCAAAAATTCTTCAGATTTTCTGAAAGTTTCTTCGACCTGCGGCTGAATGCTACCAGCGGAATAGTGATGCGGCCGCCAATTCGACCGCAGGGCAGGTTTGCGCTGTTCCCTTGTGCGGCACGGTTCACGCCAGGCGTCACTCGCCGTCCTGAGACAGATAACCACTGAATGCTGACAATTTTACGGGCGGAAGAACCGTCCCCCTTGTGCATGTCCAAGCCCGCTCGCGATCGAACGACGGTGTTCGTCGAACTGCTCACCTCCCACCAGCGCTCGCTGTACGCGTACATCTGCACGCTTCTCATGGGCGACGCGGGGGCGGCCGACGTTCTTCAGGACACGAATCTCGACCTCTGGGCCCGCGCCGAAGAGTTTGACATGGAGCGACCTTTTCTGCCGTGGGCGTTCGGGTTCGCGCGACAGCGAGTCTTGGCGTATCGCAAGTCGCGGTCGCGATCTCGACTCGTGTTTGGCGAAGAGGCGATCAATCGGATCGAGGACTCGTGCATGAATTTCGCTGCTGATGCTGACGCGCGCTTGGCGGCGCTGCAGAAGTGCCTGCGAAAGCTGGACGACAAGAACGCCCGACTCATTCAGGAACGCTACGTTGCGAAGTCGTCGCTGCGGATCATGGCGGCGCGATTGGGAGATACGGCGGACAACATCTCGCTTCGCCTCCACCGCATTCGCAAGAGGCTGTCTCGCTGCGTCCAATCCTCGCTTGCCATGGAGGACGGACCATGAACGACGTTCACGAACGCTTCGAGCGACTCTTGAGGCTGGTTCTTGACGGATCATGCACCGAAGACGACCGCGAAGACCTCTCCCAGCTGATCGTCGAGCATCCCGGGTTCGAGCCGGAACTCGTCGACGCGTTGTCGATTCACAGCTTGCTGATGTGGCAAAGCGATGACGTGTCGGGCTTGATGCTCGGCATGAAACAATTCGCCGACGAAAACGAAGCGATTCCGCCGGCCGACGCGCCCTCAGGGGGCGGCGTTTGGAAAGCGACTGGATTGGCGCTCCCATGGCGATGGGCGGCGGCGGTCTTCGTGACGCTCGCAGGCGGCTTGCTCGCATGGAATCTCATTACGCCCAGTCGACCAGCCGCGATTGCCCAGATCGTCGCCACGGATGACGTTCAATGGGCAGACGACTCGACGGCGTTGCGCGCCGAAAACGCCGTCGACGCCGGTCGCCTGATTTCTCACGCCGGTTCGTTTACGCTGGAATTTCGCTCCGGCCCGACGGTTCGGTTCAGCGGTCCCGCCACGGTGGATATTGAGTCGGACATGCTCATTGCGCTGCAGCGAGGTCAGGCGACCGCCGACGTGCCCGAATCGGGCGTTGGCTTCACGATCAAGACGGCCAACGTCCATGTCATCGACCACGGCACCCAATTCGGGGTGGCCGCGGGGGAAGACGGCGGCACGGAAGTCATCGTCTTTGAAGGCAAAGTGGACCTCGAGAATCGGATCCGCACCGCCGCTCCGCAGCAACGTCTCACCCGCGGCGATGCGGTTCGCGTTGACGCCACGGGAGCTGTCAACCGCATCATGCAAGTCGGTCAGAACACCGACGGCGATTGGTGGACCACGGCGCACGGGGATCTCGACAACACGATTGAGGAGGTACGAGATAACATCCCGTCCGGCATTGGCACGTCGTACTCCTGCTTCCAGATCGCATTCGGCGGGTTGGATGACGACGCGTTCGCCTACGCCGATCACGCTCATCAGTGGAACGGTTTGTCCGCGCAAGGATTGCCGGCCTTCCTGCGCGGCGCCGATCTGGTCAGAACGTTCAACGATTATCGCTACATACCTGATCTGGAGATGATCGTCACGCTGCGCAAGCCAGCCAATCTCTACGTCTTCTTCGACGACCGCGTTCCTACGCCTGACTGGCTCGCGTCGCAGTTTGAAGACACGGGAGTCGACATCGGTCTCGACGAGGGTCAGCATGAATTGACGCCAGACCATCAGGTGGCGGTCGGCGGCGGCAATAGCATTGACCAGATTTTTTCCGTTTGGAGCCGCCGCTGCGTCGAACCGACGCCGATACGACTTGGCCCAGTCGGCCCCACCGCGGAAGCCCGGGCGATGTATGGCATCGCTGCGACTCCACTCGAATCAGCGTCATGGAGCCCTGACGCAAACACGTTGACAATCGGCGGCCTTGCCATCGAGCGGTTGGCAATTCGTGGACTGCCTTAGTCGCTTCAGTCATAGGCAATCGCAATACGTTTGATCAAACCGTGGAAATTGCTCGGCCTCGAACGGGGCGCCCGGCAGGATTGCTGTCGCTGCGATTCGCCATTCGCTTCAAACAACATCAGCGGTTTTCGGATCTCGATCGCCGTTGGCAATCTACCGCTTCCACTTATCACCCAACTCCCGCTTAACCCATGACGGAAAGGAGCCGTGAAACGATCGACACGTAGGAGCAGGCGCGTCATTTGCGTCTGCAAGGAAGGGATTCGCACCGCTTGACTGCATGTTGCCATTCGTCCGGCAACTCACGAGAAATCTCAATACCATGGTTCGCAACGGGCGAACTGTCTCTTCACCACGCTGGCGAGCGCCCGCCGCGCTCGGGAGGAACGACTCATGATTCAGAGACTATGTAGCCTCGCCACTTTGGCCTTCGTTGTCACGGTTGGAATCAACTGCGACGGCGCCCTCATCAACTCTTGGGAGAACGACGCCGAAGGGTGGACGTTCAACAACGCCAATTACGCCACGGCGGGTTTCGACACCGCGATTGGCGTGACCGATCAGACCTACAGTTGGCAGATCGCCGGCGGCACGGCGGGTCCGGACTATGGCGGGTTCATCGAAGGCCCCTCGACGATGGCGCTCACGTCAACGCTGGCCGGCGCCGACCAACTCCTCGTCGACGTCACCGTGCCGACCGGCGGCGACTTTGGTTGGTACCTGCAATGGACGGCAATCGTCGACAACGCGGACACCGGCTATACGTCCCTGGACGGCTACAGCTACTCGCAATCGCCGAACATTGGAGATTCCAACCCGAAGACGCTCATGTGGACGATCCCCGCGGCGATGCGTGCGACGCTGGCCGCGTCGAGCAATCCCACGAAGATCCTGTTCCAGGTCGGCGGCGGCAGCAATGGCGCGACGAACAACACGATGTACCTCGACAATCTGCGCACCGTCCCGGCTGTGCCGGAACCGGGGACCGCGGCGCTCGCCGGGCTCGCGGCGATGGGGCTGGCAGCCTGGTCTCGTCGGCAGGAATAGTCTTGCCTCCGCATGCGAACGGTTCTTAACTCAGACGAGGGCCGGAGCGGCGGCGTTCTGGCCCTCGTCGTGTTTCACGCCATTGGCTGCGTCGCGGCAACACCCGTGCGCAGCAAGATTCGCCGTCTCCTATTCTGCGGCGGCGCCTGGCCCAGCGACCTTTGGGGTTCGCGCCGGCGTCAGCGACGTCTGAATGCCAGCGGCGTCTGAGTCGAACAACTCGTGCGTCATAAACACAAATAAGTCGCCGGATTCCAAGGTGGCGCCTCACGCCTGAGCGAACATGATTACCCAAGCAATCCCAACGGCCGCGCGGTTGAGTCGACGCGCACGGCCCGCTCGCACCGGCCGGTGGGCCGATGCAAGAAGACAGCGCCGACGCTGGGCAGCGTTGATCGCGGTCGCCGGACTGACGCAATTGCCAGCTGCGACGACGACCGCCGACTCCCCTGAAGTCGGCGCCGACGCCGTGCGCATCATACAAATTGACGTCGAGCGGTCGAACGGCCCCCTCAATCGCGCGTACCGACATTCAGTCGGCTCGGATCGGGCCATCATCCATTTGCGACCCGAGCACCAACGCGACTTGCGATTCGTTAAGGACAAGTGCGGCTTTGAGTACATGCGCTTTCACGGCCTGCTCAACGAAGAGATGGGGCTGGTCAAAGTCGGGCCTCGCGGCGAGGTTTCGTACGATTGGACGAATTTGGATCGTGTTTACGACTTGCTCCAAGAGCTCTCGATACGCCCGATCGTCGAGCTGGGTTTCATGCCCGAGCCGCTTGCCTCCGGCGAGCAGACGATCTTTTGGTGGAAAGGCAACGTGACGGAGCCGAAGTCCTACGAGCAGTGGGGCGACTTCATCGAGCAACTCGTACGTCACTTGACGGAGCGTTACGGGGCCGACGAAGTCCGCGAGTGGTACTTCGAGGTTTGGAACGAGCCGAATCTCGACGGATTCTGGCCCGCGGGCGAAGAGGCCTACTTCAAGCTGTATCAATACGCCGTCCGCGCCATCAAGCGGGTCGATCCCGGCTACCGCGTCGGAGGCCCGGCGACGGCGGGCGGAGGATGGATTTCAAATACTCTGAAGTTCTGTGAGCAGAACGACGTGCCAATTGATTTCATCGCGACGCACGTTTACGGGGCCACGGAAGGGTTTCTCGACGAGCAGGGAAAGGGCGGCACAATGCTCGATCCCAATCCCGATGGATTCGCCGCTTGGTTCTCGAGCGTGTTGGAACCGATTCGGCGCAGCAACCGTCCTGAACTGCCTCTATTGGTGACCGAATGGGGTCCAAGCTATTCGCTACGAGATCCGGTGCATGATTCCTATTTCTGCGCTGCATACATTCTGCAACGGTTGCGCCGCCTGCCCCCGGAAGTGAAGGCCATGTCGTACTGGGCGTTTTCGGATCAGTTCGAGGAGGCGGGTCCGGTACCATCGCCCTTCCACGGGGGATTTGGCTTGCTGAATGCGCAGGGGCTCCCGAAACCAGCCTTCTTCGCCTACCGGTTCTTGAATGAACTCGGCGACGCGGAGCTGACATGCGACGACCCGAACGTCTGGGCCTGCCGCGACAAACGCGGCGTCCAGGTCCTGTTCTGGGACTACCATCATCCTGAGCAAGACTCGCCAAACGCCGCCTTCTTCGCGCGCGATTGGCCCGCCGAGCCCGCGGCGCCCGCGCGCGTCATCGTCAACAATCTCTCGCCCGGCGAGAAAACCGTAAGCGTGACGCACGTCGGATATCGCCACAACGACGTCTACACCGCCTACCTCGACCTTGGCGCACCCGCCGGCCTGCCAAACGCTCCGAGCCGCCTCCCCGAAGAAGTCCTGACCAAACTCCGCGCCGCCTGCACGGGCGAACCAGAGGTCAGCACGGTTGTCGTTTCTCCGGGTCAGCCCGTGACGCTGGACTTACCAATGAATCAGAACGACGTGTACTTCATCACCATCGAGTAGCGGCGACATCAGTTCCCACTCCCCAGCCCGGCCTTTCATTTCGATTCGTCTCGTCATTCTCAAACCCGCGATCTATGCCCGGGGCCGCGACGCTTCGCACCACCGCGGCCCCCTACGGGGACTTCTAAAGAACAAAGGGTACACTAACCATCATGCCTCGATTCGGTCGTCAAGCGTCTCG
>JAGQOU010000104.1 GCA_020427145.1 Planctomycetales bacterium
CCCGCCTCCGCCGAAGTTGGCCTGCCAGGCGGCCAAGTCGTCCGCGCTCAGCGGCGTCGGCGAGTTGCCCCGCTGCCAGGCCAGGAAATCGCCGCCGTCGACGTCGCCGTCTTCGTCGAAGTCGCCCGGCCCGACGACCGGCGGAATAAACTCGAATTGAAAGTTGTCGATGAGGACCACGTTGTCCGCGTCGAGACCGAATCCTCCCGGGCTGTTGAAAGGAAACAGACCGTATTGAAAGGTCGTCTCGTCATCGAAAACTGGCGTGGTGAAGTACGCCACGCCGTCCGTATCGGGAACGGTTGGCGGCGAGCCGGACGCCAGATTCCACTCGACATGGACCCAACCCTCGGCGGCGCCCATGTTCGTGGAATAGTCCGACGACCAATAGCTGTAGCCGTCTTCCATGTCGCCGTCGTTGTTCAGGTCGACGCCGAAGACGGCTTCATAGTCGGCCTTGTACAGCGAGACGTTGCCTCCGACGACTTCGTCGCCCGAGGCGACGCCGCTGATATCGATGTCGAAGGAGACCACATAGTTGGCCGGATTGTCCGCGCCTGGCTGGCCTCCTCCGGCGCCGAAATCGGCGCCCCAGAATCCCAAGAACCCGCCCATGCCGAAGTAGTACCACGAATTGATGGCCGACGAATCCAGATCGATCTTGTAACTCTGGACGCCGTCAAAGGCCACTTGGTCGGTGATTTCCTGCGTGACCGTCAATTCGGCGGCCTCGTCGCCATCGCCCCAAAAACTCCAGCCCCCCGGGAACCCGGTGTAGGTTCCCGGCAGCGGACCTTCGAAATCTTCCAGCATGAGCACTTGGCCAAAGACCGCGCCCGGCGCCACGGTCGCGCACAGCAACGCCGTCGCGAAGGCGAACATTCGAGACTTCATCGTGATATTCCTTTCCAATTGAAGAGATTCCGCAGAAGAGTCGCCGCTCGCGCCCAGGCCGGCGACTGCCGGCGCTCGGCTCGGCGCGACATTTTGGTTTGTGCGGCATCGCGGCGACGCCTAAAGCGTCTGCCCCCGCTCGGCTTTCGGCGCCGCCGTCGATGCCCGCACGATGAGTTGAGTTTTGACGCGATAAATTTTCGATGCTTCTCCATTGGTGGCGTGGGGATTGATCACATGGCTTGACTCGTCGACTTCGAATTCCTCGCCGTCGGCCGCCAGGCTTTGCAGCACCAATTGGGCTCCCAATTTGCCGATGCCGGCGGCGTCGAAACCGATGGTGGTCAACGGCGGCGCCATGAATTTGGTCGCAAACTTGTCGTTGAAACCCACCACGCTCAGGTCCTCGGGAGCGCGCAATCCGTACTGCCACAAGGCGTTGATCACATAAGTCGATTCCAGGTCGCTGTAGCAAATCAGCGCCGTCGGTCGATCGGCGCCGCGCAACACGGAGCTAATCAACTCGGATTCGGCGCAATGCCAGAACCGCGGCTGGAGCCCCGCTTCAGTCAGGGCGGCTTCCACCCCGCGACGTCGCTCGCCGATGCTGCAGTGCGGCTTCACGTTCGCATGGACGTACAGCCCGATCGAGCGATGCCCCAAACCAATGAGATGACGCGCCGCAGCGTAGCCGCCGCCGAAATCGTCCACGAGGATCTGCGGCAGCGCGGGATCCGAATCGTCGCCCAGCATCACGCACGGCAGATTGGCCTCGTCGATTCGCTGGCGAACCTGCTCGGGCAAACGGTGAAATGCGACGCAACCGTCGACGTGCCCGCCCAGGACGACCTCTTCCCATTCGCCGCCGTCGTCGATCGGCACCAAGAGCGAGTGATGCCCCGACTCGCGTAGCTCCCGCACCAGTCCCTGCACGACCTTGTCGTTGATTCCTTCG
The DNA here is from genome assembly GCA_020427145.1 of Planctomycetales bacterium. Lineage (GTDB taxonomy): Bacteria > Planctomycetota > Planctomycetia > Pirellulales > Lacipirellulaceae. The sequence continues at coordinate 1,850 of JAGQOU010000104.1, forward strand.
AAGATCCAGGCGTCGTTGTCGTACAGCAGGCCGACGCCCTTAGTGCGTTGCTCGGAGAACGATCGCGCCCGGACGTTGGGGCGATAGCCGAGATCCGAGGCAATCTTGCGAATGCGATCGGCGCGCTCGGCGCTGTCGCGGCGCGCGCCGCGGGTGCTGCCCCGCAATACGCGGGCGACGGTGGAACTCGAGACGCCAGCTTGGCGTGCGATGTCGTAGATCGTAGCGGACATAATCGCTGATTTCGCAGAGCGACCCGCAACTCGGGCCGCAGCCCTTCGGTTGATCCGACTGTGCTGGTCTCGCCGGTCGAGCGGGCGTCGCCAGTAATGCCACTGGTGGCAAGACCAAGGATAGCTTGCCCGGGATGTGACTGGGAAAAGGCCAGAAAAAAAGGTGATTTGAAAAGTTTGACAACTGCCACCGATTGCAGTTTAATGGGTGGCAGAGAGGAAGTCAACTATTTGTTGCCGATCTTTTCGGCCTCATCGTCAACTTCGCTGCGAGGGGTTCATCGCGGTCGCGGACTGCAGCCCTGCTGAACTCGTCGTCTTGTCAAAGGAGCTTGTCTGGCGTCGGCCCGTCGTGGGCCGAGGAAGATTCTGCGCTGGCCGTTGCCTGTTGCGGGCGACAGACTCCGGGAGCGCGCTGTCCCTGTTTGGTTCGACGATGGATTGGCGCCCGTTGATTGGCGTCCGCGCGCTGCGGACAGTACTTTTCTCATGGCATGCGAGCGCCCGCCGCGCTCGGGAGGAACGACTCATGATTCAGAGACTATGTCGCCTCGCCACTTTGGCCTTCGTTGTCACGGTTGGAAGCAACTGTGACGGCGCCCTCATCAACTCTTGGGAGAACGACGCCGAAGGGTGGACGTTCATCAACGCCAATTACGCCACGGCGGGT
>JAGQOU010000105.1 GCA_020427145.1 Planctomycetales bacterium
CGGCATAACTGGGCCCTGCAGGCTGCCGGCGGCGAGTCGTGATACCCTTTCAACTCGATCTGGGTGGCTGGGGACGACCGTAGGGATCCCCCAGTGAGTTCCTGGGGGCTTCGCTTCGCTACGTCCCCAGCCACCCAACTCCCCTGGGCAAACGGTATCACTACCCAGATCGTACCGGGTGAGCTGCCAGGTCGTTTTCTCGAACCGCCGCGAACGCCAAGCCAAGGAATGGACAGTGGCACAGGATGGGCGCGCCCCTGGCGGTTGAATCTCGTCTCCCTTGCAATTACTAAGTCGCCATGTCCCCCTCTGCAAACCCCGCGCCCGACTCACCCGACCCGCAGCGGATGCAATTGGTCGAGGAACGGCTGACCTTTCAGCAGAAGCTGATTGACGATCTCAGCACGGCGCTGGCCGCGCAGCAGGGCGATATTGCGGGGTTGCGGCGCGAGCTTCATGATTGCCGGGCGACCATCGAGCAGTTGCTGGCAGCGGGGCTGGATGGGGAGGATTTACCCCATGAGAAACCGCCCCATTATTGAGCAGACCCCCCATGCGGGTGGCATGCCACACAACTGCGGCCCCTTTTTCTGCCTTTCCGGCACTCATTTTCAGTGCCAGGGGTTTGTCACCCGATATTCACCAATGCCACGTTAGCGGCTTGCCGCAAGCCCTTGCGGTCAAGCGTGTTGGGCGCGGCGCGTGACATTTCTGGGGTGTTTCCGGCCTCTTGATGAAGCCACGGCCGGCGTTTGGGGGCATTCACCCTGTGGGGCAAGATTGTCGATGCCTCGTCACGGCAATGTTGGGATTGGCCGGTGACGGGGGACGTACAACCTCCCCACCGCTCCTTCCCCGCAATCCACGAGTCAACCGAAATGCACATGCTCGCCGCGACGCCGTTGGAAAACATGACTCCGCACCGCCTGACACCCAACCGCGTAGTCGCCGCCTCGGCGTGCGTCGCCATGGCCAATCCGCTGGATGGCGAGACGCTGGCCGCGTGGCTGCATCGCGCCGACGGCTGCCGACGCGTGCTGATCGCCGCGCCCGGCGAACCGCTCGCGGTGGCGCTGGAGACGCTCACCCCCAACTTGGTGATTGTCGACCCGCGGCGCGAAGCGGACGGGTTGCAGGCGGCGCTGCGGTGGCAACGGCGCCGCACGGCCGCCCGGCTGCTGGTGCTGGACCCCCGGCCGCGCGAAGCGGTGCTGCTGGCGCTGCTGCGGCAGGCGGGTGCAAGTTATCTGACGCGTACCGCCGGGGAAGAAGCCCTGACGGCGGCGATCGCGACAATCCTCAATCGCGACGAGCGCGTGTTCGACCCCGCCTTCACGCCGCGACTGCGGCGGACGCCCCGCGGGTTCGAGCTGGCGGATTTGCCGACCGGGTCGCTGTCGATGCTCACGCCGCGCGAGACGGAGGTGATGCGGCTGCTGAGCTTGGGGCACAGCGTCGCCGACTGCGCCGAGAACTTGAAGCTCTCGACCAGCACGATCGACAACCACCGCTCGCGGCTGATGAAGAAGCTCGGCTTGCACAAAGCGGCCCTGCTCACGCGCCGGGCGATTCGCGACGGGCTGATCGAACCGTAGGCCGCGGGGAGGCGGCGGCCTCGCGCCTTTCCTTTCTTTAATGCCGCTACGCGGTGAGCCGATGCCGTGGCGTTGGCCTGCGGGCGGCCGCGACGGCCCGTCGAAACGCGGTGCGGGGCGCTCTCCCTGCATCTCCGTGCATTTTGGCCCATTCCAGGGGGCCAAACCTCTGCGGGTCGCGGCGCTGTCCTCCGGCAGGCTCGGCAAGGTACAATTGTGGCCGTGCCGCTGCTTACCCGCCTCCCTGCCCGCCTGGAATCCCCCCGATGCCCGCCCTTCTGTCCGCCCGGCATGCTGGCCGGCCGTCGTCGGCAGTGCTGCTGACTCTCCTTGTCGCCGTCGGCGCCGGTTCGGCGGGAGCGGTCGAGCTGGAAAAGATCTGCCGCTACGCCGCCAACGAGTCAGCCGCCGCGGCCGCCAGCGACGACGAAACGGCGCGGGTGCGCAAGTACGCGCCAGACCGACTGGTCGACGTGTTGCACATCAAGCTCGACGTGACGCCCGACTTCCGCCGGCGCAGCATCGCGGGCACGGCCACGCTGCGTTTCGCGCCGATCGCCAAGCCGCTGCACACGTTGCGACTCGACGCGGTCGATTTGGACGTGACCGCCGTCCGCAGTTCGCAAGCGGTGAAGGACTTCGCGGTCGATCGCGAGAGTCTCACCATCGTGTTTGCCGAGCCGGTGCCGGTGGACGCCGAGGCGTGGGTCGAAATCGACTACTCGGCCGAGCCGAAGAAGGGGCTCTACTTCCGCACCCGCGAGATGGGCTTTCGCGAGGAAGACGAGCACCTGTGGTCGCAGGGCGAACCGCACGAAGCACGGCACTGGTACCCGGCGTTCGATTATCCCAATGAGAAGTCGAGCACCGAAGTGCTGCTGCACGTGCCCGCCGACATGACCGCGCTGTCGAACGGTCGGTTGCTCGGGGAGACCACCGACGAGGCGGGCGGTTTGAAGACCGTCCACTGGCGACAGGACAAGCCGCACGCCAACTATCTGCTGTGCGTCGTGGCGGGGCGATTGGCCAAGCTCGAAAAGCAGCTGGGCGACTTGCCGCTCGCGTTCTTCACGCAACCGTCGCTCGCCGAGCACGCAGCCAACTCGTTCGCCGACACGGCCGACATCATCGATTTCTACCAGCAAGAAACGGGCGTGAAGTACCCCTGGGACAAGTACTACCAGTCAACGATCAGCGACTTCATGTGGGGCGGCATGGAAAACACGTCGCTCACCACGCTGACCCAGGAGACGCTGTTCGACGACGCCACCGAGAACGTTTACACCAGCCGCGACCTCGACGCCCACGAAACGGCGCACCAGTGGTTCGGCAACTACGTCACCTGCAAGGACTGGAGCCACCTGTGGCTCAACGAAGGGTTCGCCACCTTCTACACGCTGCTGTACGAAGGGCACAAATCCGGCCGCGACGCCATGCTGTACGGGCTGTACACCGACGCCCGCGACCGCGTGCTGCCCCAGGGCGACGATCGCCGGCCGATTGTGTACCGGCAGTATCGGCGGCCGTTCGAGCAGTTCGACTTCCGCGCCTACCCTAAGGGGAGCTGGGTGCTGCACATGCTGCGCAGCCAGTTGGGCGACGAGTTGTACCGCCGGTCGATTCACAGCTACCTGGGCCGGCACGCCTGGGGGGCGGTCGAGACCGAGGACCTGCGCGAATCGTTCGAGGACGTCACCGGCCGCACGCTCGATCGGTTTTTCGACCAATGGGTCTACCACGCGGGGCATCCCAAGCTGAAGGTGAGCTTCAAGTGGCTCGCCGACGAGCAGCTGGGCCATGTCCACGTCGAGCAGGAGAAGTCCACCGACGCGGCCGCCCACTGGTTCGATTTCCCGGTCACGCTGCGGTTCGTCGTCGACGGCAAGACGATTGACGAAGACGTGGAGATTGACGACCACCAACACGATTTCTACGTCCGCCTGCCGGGCAAGCCGCAGATTGTGCGGTTCGACCCTGATTACTCGGTGTTGGCCGAGGTCGAGTTCGACAAGCCCGACGCAATGCTGATCGCGCAGCTCGGCGACCAGTCGGACGTCATTGGCCGGGTGCTGGCGTGCGCGGCGCTCGGCAAACGGAAGACGGCCAAGTCGATTGCGGCGCTGAAGGAGGCGCTCAACAACGACCCGTTCTTCGGCGTCCGCGAGGAGGCGGCCGAAGCGCTGTACGCGATTCGCACCGACGAGTCGTTCGCCGCTCTGTTGGACTCGCGGGCGCAGCCCGACGCCCGCGTGCGGCACAAGGTGGTGCAGATGATCGGTCGCAACTACCGCCCCGAGGCGCGCGAGGCGATGCTCGACGTTGCGGCCAACGACGCGAACCCGGCGCTGGTCGCGTCGGCCATCCGCGCCCTCGGCAAGCATGGCGGCCCCGAGGTCCACGCGGCGATTCGCACGGCGCTGGCCAGCGAGACGTTCGGCAACGAACCGGTCGGCGCCGCGTTTCAGGCGATCGAGCGGCTGCACGATCCCGCGCTACAGGCCGACGTGATCGCGACGCTGACCGCACGCCGCGACGAGCTGCGCCCCGCCGAACTGGAACTGGGCCTGCGAGCGCTGGCGGCGATCTCCGACGACGACGCCCACCGCGACGCCGCGTTCGACCTGTTGGCCAGCTACCTCACTCACCCCCGCGACCAACTCAAGCGGTTGGCCGTCGACTCCCTCGGCCAACTGGGCGACGAGCGCGCTCGGGCGATCCTCGAACCGCTGGCGGTGAACCCCGACGGCGACCGCCTGGCCCAAGCCGCCGCCGACGCGCTGGAAAAGCTCGACGAAGACGTCCCCGCCCCGCCGGAAGAAGTCGCAGAGCTGCGCAAACAGCTGCGCGAGCTGAAGAAAGAGCAGGAGAAGCTCGCCGCGACGGTGAAGGAGCTGCGCGGGAAGGACGAGGCGAGTGGGGAGGAGTTGGCGGACGAGAGCGCGAAGGACGAAACGGCGTCAGCGGGCGGCGGCGAGTAGGTGCGACGACACCAGGACGAAATCAAGCGACAAAGGCGGTGCGCAAACGGACCAGCAGGTCGTTGAGCGCTGATTTCCCGCTCGTCCGCTCCGGCAGCGACGATTTTTCCATCGCAACCTCTAGCGCGCTAACCAGCCGCTCGTACTCTTGCTCGTGAAACTTGATGTCCGCTTCGTCGAGCCGTCCTTTTTCCGGTCCCGCGAGCTTTCGCTCGACGAGTTCGTCGATGTACGGCAGTTTCGCCGTTTCGTTGAGCGTTAGCAAATTGGCTTCGACCTCGCCGGTTCGCATCAGGTGGATGCCGGTTAGCAGCACGCGGTAGACGTACAGTAGCGGTTTCACTTTGGGGGGCTCTTCCTTGCGAAACAGCTTCCATTGGGTCGCGGCGAAGCCGAGGTAGTGGTGGCCGTGGAACTTGGTGATGCAGTCCTGGGCGATCGCCTTCAGCTGGTCGTGCTCGGGCGTCGTGTACACCACCAGCGGCGAGAGGAGCTGCTCCAGCACGTAGCCGTTTTTCTTGAGCATCAGGCCGAAGAACTTTTTCGCGTCGTGGGTCACAAGGTCCATCTCCAGCCCGTCGTGAACGCCCTCCTTCTGGACCGTGTCTTCGCCCCCGCATTCAGGACCGTCGAGGCCGAGGACTTGTTCTAGCGGCAGCAGGTGTACGCCCCGCAAGTCGAAGTCGGAGTCGGCCGACGGGAATCCATACAGGTGGGCGCCGCTAATCGTCGCGAAGAGCAGCGGATACGGATGGGCGTCGACCTGACTCTGTAGCTTGTTGTAGTCAATTGCTTGAGCGTTCACGGCGATCAAATCTCAATCCATGTACTCTGAGAAGTCGGCAATCCAGTCGTGATGCCATCCTGAGCCCAAAACAAATTTCTTGCCATGTTCCCACCGTCCTCCGGCAACATCGTCGGCGGCCCCTCCGACCCTCGGTCGCATTTTTCCGAGAGGCGTTTTGACGATTTCCTTTTTCGAACGATAACGACACAGCACGGCAGAGTAGTGAATCCATTCGATACCATAGTCGCAATGGATCCGGGCCGTGAACCGCTTGTCGGGCGAAGGGTACGACACCTTAGTCAGACCACAAAACTCCAGTCCGCGTTCGCGCACCTTCTGATAGGCCTGTTCGAACACAGACGTAGGCCACTTATTTTGGTCGGCCGCCCAGCGCGCTGCGTGGTGCATGGTGTCCAGCATGAAGCGCCGGATGTCGGCATCGCTCTCGCCGTTGAGGAAACCGCTAAAGTCGATGGGCCATCGACACTCCAGAGACGACACCATGGTCGGTCCCCAGCCTGCAACGTCGTTGCATACGACACTCAGCCCCCAGTTATCGGCACGGATTGCCCGCTGCTCGTAAACGGCTTGCGAATAATATTCCACCACTAGCGAGCTGGCCCAGCCGAAGCGAGGAACGAATTGATTGGGAAACCTTTCGACACACGACGCGTCGGCTCGCAGCCCAATGTGAGATAGATACAGCATCAAGGCAATTCCTCCGACACGGCCATGCGTCGTGCCTTCACGAGAAAGTCATTCGCCCGCTCGTAGTCGGGACGCTCCGGCAGGTCGGTCTCGGCGAACGCCCGGTCGAACTCACCGTGCAGCTGCTTCCGCCACGCCTCGATGTCGTCCCACGCCATCTCTTCTCTTTTGATGGCGAACAGCCGCTCGCGGTGCTCGCCGACGTCGACCGGCACGAAGCCCTCGCGGAGGACATGAATGCCCGACAGCAGCAGGCGGATGAGGTGCATCACGTGCTTGGGCTTCACGCGGCCCTGGTTCTTGAGATCGGCCTGCATCCGTTTGAACTGCGACATCACGTACCCGTTGTACGTGGCGTACACGACCCGCGAAAGGAACGCGTCCCGCATGGCGAGCAGCTCTCGGGCGAGCGGGGTGGCGTGCTCGACCAGCGGCGTGTAGAGGCACTCCAGGATGTTCGGATTCCCCTTCAATGCCATGACGAGAAACTTCTGCAGCTCCCAGTAGCACTCTTCGTTACCCTCGTTCTCCAGCTGCTCGGGCACGCCGTACAGCGACCACTGCAACTCCGCGGGCGGCAGGTAGATGCCGCGGCGGTCGGTGTCCGACTCGTCGGTGTCGAGCCCAAACGCCCGCGAGCCGACCACGCAGCGGTAGATGACGCGGTCGAACAGCCCGTGCGTCGAGAGGGCCTTGTTCGCATCGTTGATGGCGCCCTGTTTGTATTCTGCCAGCAGCATCAGGTTGTGATGATGCAGCGCGGCCTCGAACCCGTCGGGGAAGCGAATCCGATAGGAGTGATGCCGATCACGCGGCGCGCGAATCACCACGCTCACCGCTCCCGCCGGATGCACCGCCTGCCCGTCGGACCCTTGCACCGCCTTGAGTGCAACGACCTGGGTTCCCACCGAATAGATGAGGTTCGGGCTGTTGTGGACGCGGGATTTCATTCTGTTTGCGGTTCTTCTAGTCTTCCAATGAAGTGCACTAGGCCAGTTGCAGCGTCGCGAATAAGAAAGATGAATGGGTGGTCAGCTTTGAATTCAACCGGAGGCGGACACTCGGCATAGCCAGCACCAGCCAAGAGTATCGCTGTTGCCGCAGCTGCTTCCGTCCCTTCTTCATTCACATCGACGAACGCCTTGTGGGCGACTTCAGAGATGAAGAGTCCTTCCGAGTTGTCAGACATGGACGAAAAGTCCGCGTGTTCAACAGAGAAGGCCCTTTTTACACCGAGGGCCGATAGTGTCCGACCCATTGAGAACGTGCTCTCGACGCGGAACCTTGGCAGGTAGACGTAGACCTTGCGGTAGTCGGTGCTTGGCAAGCCTTGAAGGCCTTCCGATGCGAGCAACTTCGCAACGTCGCCTACTCCTTCGCCTGCCGATGGCAGGAGGACTTCCATGGCGAAGTCGCTTCCCCCCTCCTCATTTGGCAGAGCGAATGACAGATCTTCCTCTGAGCCTTCCTCAATAGAAACGCCGTAGGATCGGTACGGGAGTTGAAGCACCTTGACGCCATTCGACTCCCCGTAGCTGAACTGCCCAGCCTGGTACATCGTCGGTACATTGGCAGTGGCGCCATCTGCGTGGAAGAAGTCCGCTTCCCGCGTCTCATCCTTCTCGAATGGCGTCTGCCACGTTCCAAGGAAGTAGACCGCGTTGGTCAGAACCAATCGCGTCATCGGGCCTAGCAAGCCAGGTGGAACCAAGTCCTTTATTCGGCCATTGGTTTGCTCTTCCGCCCACTTGTTGATTTCGAGACAAGCCCCTTCTGCGTCATCCGCGAAGTCAACTCGGCCTAGTGCCGCACCGAAGTCTTCTTGTGTTGCGTTTAGAAAGTCGCGGAGAAAGTGATACGAGTTCTGGCCCCAAAGGCGATTAGCAGAACGGAACTCGACCCCGCCTGTCCTCGTCGACTCTGCTAACTCTCGGAATGCCTTCCGACGCTTCTCTTCCGGCATCGAGTAGCCCAGAAGAGAGGCTAGCTCGTCCCTTGTGTCTCCGCTGGCTCCAAGATGAGTCATCGCCAGAGCAGTCGCGACGCTGCTGGGCGACAGGAACAGATTCCTACAGGGTTGCTCCTCGCACAGTTGCTGGAAGAGTCGGAACGCGAAGCGATTCAAACCGCCAACCAGACGGATGCGGTTACTGGGGTCCTTCCAGGTCGCTTGCGATTCCATAGAGACTCTCCTGGTAGCTGCTAGGTTGCCTGCTCGAACACTGCAATCTGCGATGAAGCGCCTACCTCCGCTCCCTCCGGCCCGACCGGTAGTTAACGGCCCGCGCACCCAAACCGCTCGGCAACGCGACCGGCCCAACCTCCAAACCCGGCACGCGACCATTCGAACCGGTGGTCGCTGTGCCGCGTCTCCCCGGCGGGGAGCGATTCCCAGACCACGTTATACTCGCGGTTGTGAGTGGTGGGGACCACGGTCCAGGGCCGGGCGTGCTCGAAGGCGACCCGCTCAATGGGATCACGCGGACCTCGGTCCGGCAGCTGCTCGGATCGCGTCGAGCATGCAGGCGGCCAACCCGAAATCTCCGGTGAGTTTCATCCCGCGGAGGTAACTCGACGGCTTGTCCGATTGAAGCCACGAAATCACTTCGCGGTACGGGTTCGAGTCGCGGTTCCAAAAAGAATTCCACAGTCTTCGCTTAAGGATTAAATCGTCCCCGTTCAACAGCACGAAGGCCGCAAGATGCTTCCGCGCGGACAGCAAGTCGGTCGCTAGCCACACATCGAGGAGCGGTTGGACCGAGTCGAATGCGTTCGCTTCCGCGCAGAGCACCGTGTCGATGGCGTTATCGTGCGGATCGTTGATGTCGAGGCCAAGCTGGTATTCCCAATAGGCTTTGAGAAAACTCGCGACGGCGTCGACCTCGCGTCGCGGCCAGGAACGCCAATCTGCATAAGAAAGCTTCCCGAAGACCACGGCCAAGTCGACGAATTCGTCTCGGTGCTCAACAGTCAGTTCGAACAATCTTGGGAGAAAGTGCTTGAAGTGACGCTCGTCGCCCCATGTTGACATCGCCTTGAATGCGTACGTCGCCAATTCGTCGTACGTGAGACTACGAAGCGGTTTCGCCGCCAGCGCGGCGGAACGCGAGGGAGACACGCAGCAATCACACCCAACAAAGTCGTCGCCCAATCGGTACGGCAAGAATTGCGCGTACAGGGCCTCCACGGCGTCGCGAAGGGAATTGTTCGTGTCGCTCAATTTGATTCTCGCTTCGGGCACTCGTACCTTGGGCCGGACCCTCCTGCAAATGCACTACCTTGGGAATGGCGACACGTGAGTCAACGTCAGGGGTCGCCATCGGTTCTCGACCCGAGGCGCCAGAAGCGAGAGGCGTTGTGCGGCTGCACGACGCCTCTTGCCGCCTGCGGCGGCCCAGCTTCGAGAAGCTGGGCTGCCCTCCATGCCTCTACTGCTAACGTTTCGCCACCTCCACCCGATACACGACCGCCATTTCGTCGGGCGGGTTCGCGGGGGCTTTGATTTCCACGCCGGCGGCGGTCAGCTGCCAATCGACCGGTTCGTCGCTCCCCAAGAGTTCCACTTGGGACACCTCGAACGGCGCCGCGCCGTCTTTGGCGGCGAATGCCTGCAGCACGGTCGTTGTGCCGGCGGCCGGGGCGCCGAGTTGCAGGGCGTACACGGTGTCGCCGCGGCGGGTGTAGCGGACGTCTGCGGCCGTGTAGGCCTTGTCGGTGGCGATGCCGCCGAAATGGCCCTTGCCGGCGGTGGTCGGGCCGTGGCCGTACATCACAAACGGCCGCGTGCCGTAGATCGCCTCGCCGTATTTGTCGAGCCAGGCGCCCAGTTGCAACAGCACCTGACGTTGGTCCGCGGGGATCGTGCCGTCGGCCTTCGGCGAGACGTTGAGCATCAGCTGCCCGTTCTTGCTGACGATGTCGATGAGGCTGTGCAGCACCACCGCGGTCGGCTTGATCCGCAGGTCGTTGGTGTAGCACCAGCTGCCCAGGCTGATGGTGTCGTCGGTTAGCCAGGCGAAGTCGGTCAAGCCCTCCAGGCTGCCCTTTTCGATGTCGAGCACGCCGATGTCGGCGGGGAAGTCCTCTTGCTTGTAGGTGACCAGCACTTCCTGGCCCGTCTCGGCCGCGTGGTTGAAGTAATGGGCCAAGAACTCCCGCTTCGTTTCATCGGGAATCTCATCGAGCCAGCTGTCGAAGTAGATGATGTCGGGCGAGTAGCCGTCGATCACCTCGTCGAGTTTGGCCAGCCACAACGTGAGAAACTCTTCGCGCGGCATGTAGCCGTAAAGGAACGCGCGCTCGGGGTCGTCCAGCAGCGCGGGGAAATCGCGTTTGACGTGCGAGTAATGCCCCGTCCACTCCAGTTGGCCGTTCCTCTCGACTTGCCACAGGTTGTTGCGGGCGTGGTGGAACGTGGTCACCAGTTTCAAGTCGCGTTGGCGGGCGGCGGCGGCGATTTCGCCGAGGATGTCGCGGTGCGGGCCGCGCTGGGCGGCGTTCCACGGCGTGACCTCGCTGGCCCACATCGAAAAGCCGTCATGATGCTCGGCCACGGGGCCGACAAACTTGGCGCCGGCTTTTTGAAACAGATCGACCCACTCGTCGGCGTCGAAGTGCTCGGCGGTGAACTGCGGCACGAACTCTTCGTAGGGATGCTCGGCGGGGTCGCCGTACGTTTTGACGTGATGATCGTAGACCCACCGATCGCGAGGATCGTTCTTGCTATACATAAGCCGGGGGTACCACTCGTTGCCGTAGGCCGGCACGGAGTAGACGCCCCAGTGAAAGTAAATTCCCAGCTTGTCGTCGCGAAACCACTCGGGCGCCCGCTGGTGCTTGCGGAGCGACTGCCAAGTGGGTTGGTACGGCTCGGCGGCGCGTGCCGACGGGGCCGTGGATGCCAGCAACATAATGGCCAGAGCGATGCAGCGTAGTGTGAGCATGTGGTTGGTCGTTGTTGAGGTTGCGAATGAGTTGACGTTGTCTTGGCCACGATAACGCACCGACGCGGTCAACGGCAGGCGCCAGGGCCGTGCGAATGACGAACCACAGCGCGGCTCGCCGAAAAGCGTCCCTCGCGCGTTGTATTGGGCTTTCCGCGGGATTTTTCGCTTTTTCTACGGCGATTCCCCGGCGGCCGGGGGCGTCGCGGCGTGTTCTGGCTCACCCGCCGCAGCCGCCGCAACCGCCGCCGCACCCCCCGCCGCAGCCGCCGCCGCCACACCCTGAGCCGCAGCCGCCGCCGCCCCAAAATGAACTGCCCGACGCGGTTGGCGGGAACATCCATTGGTACATCTCGGCCGTGGCGCCCGGGGCCAGCGCCAACACCCCCAGGCCAAACAGCCCCAGGCCCCAGGCCTGCTCGGCGTCGCTCGCCCCGTAGAAGTGCTGATGCTTCGACAAGTCGCGGTGCTGATTCTGCAGATGCTTGAGCATCCGCTTGCCGCGGCGCGTCAGTCGCACCGGCCGCAGGAACGTCGCGGCGAGCACGGCGGTGGCGATGCACATGAGCACCAGGAAGACGACCGGTTTGTTGCGCTGCAGGCCGACCGAGATCTTCATCAGCCCCAGCGCCAACGGACTGGCGGCCACCAGCGCGGGAAACACGCGCGCCGCGATGGCGCCCGGGCCGGAGGGAACGAGGCCGAGGTCTTCCAACTTCGCCCCCAATCGGGCCGCTTGGGGCGCGGCCGCGGCGGTGGCTTCGGCCACGGTCGCCATGCCGCGGGCCTCGACGGCGCGGTACGCCGCCTGCACCATTGGGTGAACATGGGGCGGCTCGGCCTTGGCGGTCATGAGCGTCCGCTCGCTTTCGTCGCACGGCTTGACCGCCTCGGCGAGAATCAGCTCGGCGAGCGCCACCTGGCAGGCGCGCTTCTCGCCGCCGGCGAGCACGGCGGCCTCGTAGGGGTCCAACTCGGGCAGCGGCGCCGCTTCGTCGCCCCCGGCCAGCACCATCCGCAGCGCGACCGCCACCAGAGCCGCGCAGACGACCGTCCCCGCGTACAGCGCCAAGAACGGCGGGCCGCGCATGTCGAGCGGGTTCCACGCCGCGCCCAGCGCCGGCAACAGGGCGACGGCCCCCACGCCCATAAGCCCGGCGCACTGCGACCGCACGCGACGCCACGCCGCGGCCCACGGCGGCTTGCGAATCACCCAGTGCCGAGCCGCGTCGACCGTGCGCGGATGATGGCCGCGGGCAAACCGGTCGTCGACCGTCGGCCACAGCGCCCGCGGCGGCGGCGCGTCAAACTCCTCGGCGTACGCGGCCAGCGTCTGCTGGTAAATGCGCCGGTGGTAGTCGAGCTGCTCCGCCCCGCCGGTGGTGGGATCATGGTGCAGCGGCGCCCGCAGCACGCCGGTGCACAGCTCGTTCCAATACGAGCGCGTGTAGCACAGGTGCAAATGCCACACGGCGTCGACCTGCTCGGAAGGACACGCCGGTTCCGCCGAGACCTTGGTCAGATACAGATACCGGCGGTACTCTTCGACCGCCCGCTGCGCGTACCGCAACGTCCAGCCGTTCTCGCGCGCCAGCCGCACCGAAAACGGCAGACTGGCGGCGGGGTCGTCGAATGAGAAGTCTTGCAGCCGACGCCACAGCGCCTCGTCGGATAGCGGCATATGCGGCCTCCAACTCTGTCAATAATTGGGATCAGCGGGCGCTCGCCGCGCCGCGCCGTAGTGTAGCAGATTGCTCGCGCCAGGGCCGAATCCGCTTGCCTCCTGCAGCCATTCGGCGAATCGCATAGAATCGCACTATGCTCGAACTTGCCCTGTACATCATCGCGTTCATCGCGCTCTCGGGACTCATGTCGGCGGTCGAGGCGGCCGTGATGAACGTCTCGCGCGGGGAGGTGGAAGAACTGTGGACCAAACGCGCCTGGGGCGCCGGCGCGCTGCGGTCGATCACCGCGCAGATCACGCGCCCCGTGGTCGTGCTGGTGATCATCACCAATACCATCAACATCCTCGGGCCGATTCTCTGCGGCCAGAAGGCGACCGACTTGTACGGCGACGCGGCGCTGGGCGTGGTTGTCGCGGTGCTGACCTTCGGCACGATCGTGTTTTCCGAGATCATCCCCAAGTCGCTGGGCAGCCACTACGCACCGACAATCGCCCGCTGGGCGGCGCCCTTGATCCGGGTGCTGGTGATCGCGCTGTACCCGCTGGTGGTCGCGCTCGATTGGTTTTCCAACTTGCTCAAACGGGGCGAACGCCGCATCGGCACCGAGCAGCAGATCCGCTCGCTGGCGAAGATCGGCCACAAGGAGGGTTATATCGAGCCGGACGAGGGGCAGTTGCTGCAGCGCGCGTTCTTGCTAAACGACCGCTCGGCCGCCGACGTCATGACGCCGCGCGACAAGATCGTGGCCATCGCGTCGACGGCCACCGTGCGAGACGCCGCCGAACAGATCTTTCGCCATGCCTACTCGCGATACCCGGTGTACGAGGGGACGCTCGACAAGGTCACCGGGTTGATGATGAGTCGCGACGTGTTGGAAGCCATCAGCGACGGTCGCGACGCGCAGCCCGTGTCGGCGATCACCCGCGACGTGCTGGTCGTGCCGGCCGACATGCGATCCGACGACCTGCTGGTCCGCTTCCGCGACGAGCGCATCCACTTGGCCATGGTGCGCGACAGCGGCAAGACCGTGGGGCTCGTCACGCTGGAAGACGTGCTGGAAGAACTCGTCGGTGAAATTGACGACGAGAAGGACAAGCCGGCCGCGCAGGGTGGTGCGCCGCCCGGCGGCCGCCGCCGATAAAATCGACCCAGCGCGGCGGCTCGTTGGGACTCTAGTGATTTGCAGAGAGTCTATGGCGCACCGAACGATGAAGCCTGTGCATCAATCCGCGCCCGGCGAATGTCGATGCGTGCCACTGACGTGTCGCCAGTGTGAAGTGAAAACCGACTTTGCCGAGGGTTCGCACTGGCGACACGCCAGTGGCACCCAAATTATGCCCCGCTTTGCCAGTGGCGCCTGGCACCGCTGCTGGCTTGCCCAACAGTGCGAACCCTACGCACGTGAACTACAGATGACGAGCCGGGCGCCATCTATTGACAACGTCATACTGCAAGACCACAATTCAGGCTGCATTTCTTAGTGCGAAACCACGTGCCCTGCTAGCTGAATTCGTGCAGTTCGGACAGCCTAATCCTCTCCTATGTGCGGATCCTCCCATCGAAGGATGTTGCTATGAGTAATGCAACCGGTCTGTATGCTTCCTGCTTGCTTCTCAGCTTGGGGGTTCCTTTGCATGCTCAGACTGTTATCACAATACCGCCCGATCCCGTGCCTACGACCGTTAGCTCAAACACTCAGATTAATCTGCTGGCGGGAGGCACTCTTCCTAACGACTTTCAAATTGGTTCGGACGACGGTTCATTGTCTGACATCGAATTGAATCTGATGGGAGGCGCGATAGGGAGGCGACTTGTGATTCAAGATGGAGCCTCTTTGAACGTTTTAAGTGGCATGACTGAGCCTGGCATCTTTGCTAAAGGCGGAGAACTAAATGTCTCTGGGGGTTTCATTCAGGGCAGAGTAGACGTCGCCGAAGGTTCTGTGGTGACTATTACTGGCGGAAGGGTTGTGCCTACTTCCTTTGGAGGATTACAGCTATTCGATGGAGAGGTAAACTTGGAGGGTGGAGAAATCTCTGGACAACTCACGATTGCACAAGGCGACGGTGTATTCAACTACAAAGGGGGACGCATCGGGATCAATGCTTATTTCTACGGCGGAAAGTTTAATGTGTTTGGCGGAGAGTTTCTCCTCAACGGCATGCCGTTTGAGTTCACTGGAGACTCAATGCAGTTTGACATCGCCACAGGTAATACTTTATCCGGCACCTTACTAGATGGAACAACGTTTGCGTTATCTGCGCTTCCAATTTATCCCTCGGAACAAATTGCCGATGGCATCGTCGTGCTGCACAAGGCTACAATTCCGTCCATAGGAGGACTAGTCGTCGATAGCCGCTTCGATCCCATACCTGCAGGTCTGAGGGATGGCCAGGAGTTGACGCTCTATTCCGGCAGTCAACTTCCGGACTTCTACACTTTGAATCCAGGTAGTACGCTCAACGTGTCAGGAGGGAATGCGGGAACGGGACTAGAAGCTGTGGATGCTACCGTAAATATTCACGATGGTGCGATCGGAAGCGTTTTTGCCGCAATGTCTGGGAGCTTGGTTAACGTCTCAGGAGGTGAAATCGCCGAGCTCTATCTGGCGTCCAGAAGTGTGGCGGAGTTTACGGGTGGTATCGTTACGGAGAAACTCGTTGTATCCTCCGGTAGCCAAGCACGACTGCGCAACGGCACTATTCATAGCCTTCTATTGAACAGCGATTCAGAAGCAACAATCGTCAACGGTATAGTGAATGCTCCTGCGACCGTACTCGACGGATCGGTTCTCACAATTGAAGGTGGCCAAATCAATTCTTCGTTGTTCGCCCATCGAGGCGGGACGTTGAATTTGAAAGGAGGCTACACTGGGGGGCTTCTTGGCATAGATGCGGAGAGCTTTGTGAATTTTGTTGGAACTGAGTTTTATCTCGATGGTTCACGGATCGAGGATCTTGTTCCCGGCGAATCTTATGTCATTTCCGATAGAGGCATTGTTCTGAGCGGCGTCCTGGAAGATGGAACAGAATTCCAATTGTTATTGGGGGGGACCGGCAGGGAAGGATACGATATCAAAGGTGAAATAGCGGTTGCTTTGACTGTCGTCCCTGAGCCAAGCGGTTTGGTAGGTGCCATGCTGCTGCTGGGGTTGGGTTCGTGTTGGCGGAGATGCGGGGCGTGTGGGTGGAAATCCTCTTAGTCAGCTGGGGCTTGGAACCTGGTGCCATGCCCACACCCGTCCTCAGGGGTGGGCATGCCTGACGGCGGGGCCGCATTCATGGCCACGGCGGAAGACCTTCGTGACCATGGCACCCAAATCTCATTGATCAGTGTCTGGATGCTATGCACAGGCGTGAAACGCCGGCGTTGCTCGCGTCTCGCAAGCCCGCTACGAATTGAGCAGCCACGCGTCGTCAGCGGCGGTGAAGACAATCGGCTTGCGCGGCAGGCACTCCAGCGCGAGACGGTTGGCAAACGCGGCGGCGGTCATCTCCTCGTGCGCGCCCAGGCCGCACCATGCAGCCATCAGGCCGATGATTCGCTCGGGACGCACGCCCCGCTCGCGATAGTAGCTGGCGCGGGTGTCGCCGTGGCGTTTGGCGAGGCGGCGGCCGTCGGGGCCGACCACCAGCGGCAGGTGCCAGGAGTGCGGCGGCGGTCCCAGTTCGAGCCGGTCGTACAGCAGTCGCTGGCGGTGGGCGGAACTCAGCAGGTCGTCGCCGCGCACCACGCGGTCGATCCCTTGCCGGGCGTCGTCGACCACCACGGCCAATTGATAGCTGGGCAAGCCCTCTTTGGTGGCGATCAGAAAATCGCCAGTCGCGGCGGACACGTCGTAGCAGTGCGCGCCGGCGAAGTTGTCCTCGATGGTCGTTTCGCCGGCGGGGACGAGCAGGCGATACGCGGCCGCACGATCGTCGGGTTGTTGGGTGGCTGGGGACGAGTGCAGCGAGCTGCCAGTGACAGCGGCGCATCCTGGGGGCTCCGCTGCGCTGCGTCCGGAGCCACCCCCCTCGGGTCCAACCGACGGCGGTCGGCACGTGCCGGGGTAGCGCAACTCGTGGTCGTCGCCGTGGGGAGCCGAAAGCTGCGCCGCTTCGATCTCGCGGCGGGTGCAGCGGCACGGGTACGCCTGGCCCGCGGCGATCAACCGGTCGAGCGCCGCGTGATACGGCGCCAAGTCGGCCAGCTGCGTGTACGGCCCTTCGTCCCAGTCGAGGCCCAACCAGGCGAGCAACTCAATCGCCTCGCTCGCCGCGTCGGCTTTGACGCGCGGGCCGTCGAGATCTTCGACGCGCAGCACAATCTGCCAACCCTGCTGCCGCGCCACGGCCCAGTTCACCAGAAACGTGCGAACGTTGCCCAGATGCAACGCGCCGGTCGGCGAAGGGGCGAGGCGAGTGCGAGGCATGGCGGATTTGTCGGCGGCTAAACTCGGATTGTCTCACGCCAAGGCGCCCAAGAGCAGAGTATAGCCGCAGAGTATATCCGCAGAGCAATCGCCGCAAAGGCTTGGCCGGCGCCGCGCAGCGGCAGCGCAGCCGGGCAATCGCCCTGAGTCTCGGCCCCCTGCGTGAGACGCACTCGCCGCCGCAATCGCTCAGTTCCAGCCGTCTTGCTTGCGGCCGCTTTTGCGCTTCTCGGCCGCCGTGAGCTGGTCGGTCAGCGGGCTGATGCGGTGTTTGATCGCCAGCCGCGTGACAATCGCCGCTTTGTCGGCGCCCAGGATCTTCATGGCGCGGGCGCGGTGGTTGTCGACCGTGCTGGGCGACAGTTTGAGAATGGCGGCGGCCTCGTCCATCGTGCAGCCAAGCGACACGAGGCGAACGACCTCGCGTTGACGGGGGGTCAATTGATTGACCCGATCTTTCATAGTCGTGGACATGGTGGGCAGGGCTCCGCATAAGCGGAGCGATACGGGTGGACAGGGACAGCATGACGCCCCAACGGAAGCATACTCTTTGGGAGGCCCGGGAGGCAAATAGCACCAAAAACACCAAGCGGCAATGATGCGGAAACTCACCGCCTGCGCCACCAAACCGTGCGGCTGCCCGCGGCGCAACGCTCCCGTCCGCGCGAATCGGTAGTGTTTTCTTACCGCACAGCGGCCAGAAAGAGCTTGGGGGCGAAAATTGCCGCTTCCACGGCCAGCAGGCCCGCGGCAGTCCAGGCAAACGCCCGCGCCCAAACCGCCAATTTTGCCCGGTGGCGGCGGGTGGCAAACCGCACAACGGCGAACCCCGCGCAGCAACCCACTGCCAAAAGCTCCAGCCCTTGGTGATATCGAAGCGGCATCCACCCGCGCGTGATGTCCCCATTTGGGTGGACAGTATAGCGGCGGGACAACGGGTACAGCTGGCCAACCAGCCGCCCCTGGTCGTCGACAATCTGGCGGGCGGAGTAGCCAGTGGTTTTCCACTCGTGATGCCAGTACCAAGAGGCCCGTCCCCAGCCCGCTGCCAGTGTGGCGAGGGTGAGCAGCAGCAGCACGTGGTGAAGGCGAAATCGCATGTCTCTCAGAGTACCATGCCGCACCAATTTCCGGCGAAAGTCGACAAAGTCGACAGCCGCTGCGACATCGCGAGAAACCGCTCAGCGGTTGGCCAGGCAGCTCAGCACGATCCGGATATCGTCGTACGACACGTCGCCGCCCAGTTGCTCGTAGATTGGCTTGAGCCGTTCGCCGCCGAGTTGTTCGTACGCCGCTTCGATGCGGGCGACCGCGGCGGGGTCGACCCACCCGCTGGGATCCATCGCCTGTTCTTGCTGAATGTACTCGCCCAGGTACTTGACCACCGTGGAGCGCACTCGGCCCAGCTGCTGCGCGACTTCGTCGATCCCCAGGCCTTGCTTAAACAGGTCGAACGCCGGCAGCGACGCCAGCGCCGGGACGAACGGCTCGCTGTCGGCGGTGCGGGCCGGCGGCGTTGACGTGGCGCCGTCGCCGTTGGCTTGATCCATCGCCACGCCCGCGGCCGTGCAATGCGTCACGATTGCTTCGACGAACGCGTGGCCGTAGTCGTCGCGTTTTTTCTCGCCGACGCCCTTCACGTCCAACAGGGCGCCCAGCGACGACGGCCGCCGCCGCGCCATGTCGCGCAGCGTTGCGTCGCTGAACACGACGTACGGCGGCACGCCGCGTTCGCTCGCCAACTCCAGCCGCAGTTTGCGCAGCTGTTCGAACAGGTCGCGATCGACGCCTTCCCAGGAGTCGGCCGAAGTCCCGCCGGCGGCCGCGCGGCGGCTGCTGCGCGAGCGCGTCACGGGCGCCGGTTTGAGCAGTTGCGGGGTCCGCTCGCCGCGCAGCAGTTCGCGACCCGCGGGGGTGATCTCCAGCGTGTTGTACTCTCCCACGCGAGCCAGGTAGCCCTGCCCCACGAGCTGGTCGACCCACTGTCGCACGTCTTGTTGGCGTTCGCCCGACAGCAGCCCGTAGGTGCTCAGGCGGTCGTGGCCGCTGGAGAGGATCCGCTCCTCGGCGGACCCCACCAGGACCTTGGCCGTGTAGTCGGCGCCGTAGCGTTGGTCGAGCCGGGCGACGCAGGAGACGATTTTTTGCCCCAGCACCACGGGGTCGGCCACGAGGTCGAGCTCGCCGAGACAGACGTCGCAGGCGCCGCAATCGTCGTCGGGGTACTCTTGGCCGAAATACTCGACAATGGCCCGATGGCGGCAGCCGGCGCCGTCGACGAACTGGCTCATGCCTTCGAGCGCCCGCAGGGCCCCGGCGACCGAATCGGGCTCGCCCCCCTCGATCATCCGCTTCCACACCATGGCGTCGCCCGCCGAGGCCAGCAGGACGCACTCGGCCTCGAGCCCGTCCCGTCCCGCCCGGCCGCTCTCCTGGACGTAATGCTCCAGCGATTTGGGCATGCCGTTGTGGATGACAAACCGCACATTTGATTTGTCAATTCCCATGCCAAATGCTACCGTGGCAACTATCACGTCGAGGCGTTCCTCGAGGAATCCGTCCTGATTGCGGTGGCGCACGTCGTCGCCGAGACCGGCGTGATAGGGGGCGGCTCGATGGCCCAAACGCACCAGGCCGTCGGCAACTTTTTCCACTTCTTTGCGGCTAATGCAGTAAACAATCCCCGACTCGCCGCGCCGCTGCTCGATCAGTCGGCTCAGCTTCTCGAATCGCCCGCTGCCGCCGCGCACGATGCGGTAGGTCAGATTGGGGCGATCGAACGAGCCGATCAGCATCACCGGATCGCGCAGCCCCAGTTGCTCGGCAATGTCGCGCTGCACGTGGTTCGACGCCGTGGCCGTGAAGGCATGCACGCTCGCCTGCGGGAAGACTTCCTTGAGGACGCGCAAACCCCGGTACTCGGGGCGGAAGTCATGCCCCCAGGCGCTGATGCAGTGCGCCTCGTCGATCGCCGCGAACTGCACGTTGGCCGAACCAAGGAACTCCAGCGTGCGGGGCATCAGCAGTCGCTCGGGCGCCACGTACAGCAACCGCAGCTCGCCGGAACGCACCTGGGCCGCGACGATGCGACGCTCTTCGGCGCTCATGGTGCTGTTGATCGCGGCGGCCGGCACGCCGCACTGCACCAGCGCGTCGACCTGATCCTTCATCAGCGAGATCAACGGCGAGACGACCACCGCCAACCCGTCGCGACAGACCGCGGGGACCTGAAAGCAGAGGCTCTTGCCGCCGCCGGTGGGCAACACCGTGACGCTGTCGCGGCGGCCCATGACGCAGGTCATCGCCTCGCGCTGCAGCGGACGAAACGCGTCGTACCCCCAGTAGCGCTGCATGGCGCCTAGCAGCGTTTCGGCCAACGAACTCGCAGCAGCAGACACGGAACGACAAACCCTCAAGCAAACAAAGCCAACTTAAAATCCAACTTAACTGTCCGCGATCGCGGCGAGCACCGGGCCGCTCGCCCGCGCACGATTCCGCCGCCAGCATCCCGGCAGAACCCGAAACGGACCCTGTACGCCCGACCATCGTACTGGTTGACGCCCCGTCGAGCCATGCAATCGTCAGAATCGGACCTCGGCGACCCCGCCACGCCCAGGCTTTGGCGCCTGGACAGTCGAGCCGCCGCCACACGCCAATCACAATGAAATCCTTCGCCGCATCCACCTTCGAACGCATGATTATGATCTCCACGATTTCGCGCAGACTCTTGCTTCTCGCCGTCGCCGTGACGCCAATCGCCTGCATGGCGCCCGCCGCGCTGGCCTTCGACCTGCAGTTCACCCTGCAGGACAACTCCAACGGCTTCACCGCCGCCGAGCGGGTGTTGGTGCAAGAGGCCGTCGATCGGGCCGAGGCGATGTGGGAGTCGGTCATCACCGGCTACCAGAACGGCGCCAGCATCGCGTCCGTGCCGATCACGGTGATCCCCACCACCAGCGGGTTGGCGGCCGCCTCGTTCAGCGGCACCACGCAGATGGGCGGCTTCACCTACTCGACCGCCGGGTTCGTGAACATCAACGTCAACGAGATCGAGAACTTTGCCGACTGGCAAGGCGTTGGCGCCAACGGCAAGAACTATCTCGACGAGTTGATCGCCCACGAAGTCGGTCACGTGCTGGGCATCGGCACGCTGTGGACCACCAACGGTCTGTACTCCAACGGCACGTATCAATACACGGGCGTCCACGGCGTGGCGGCGTACCAGGCCGAGTTCACGCCGCCGTCGAACTTCGTCCCCGTGGAAAACAACGGCGGCCCCGGCACGCCCAATGCCCACTGGGACCAAATGATGCGCAGCAGCGGCGAGGCGGGCGACCCCAACGGCCCCGGCGGCCCCTGGGTCCTCTCCCCGCTGACCGGCGTCGTGGACAACTTCGGACGCGACCGCGCGTTCGAGCTGATGACCGGCGCCATCGACCCCGATTACTACGAGCCCTACCTGAGCCGCACGACGGTCGAGTCGATGCGCGACCTGGGCTACACCGTCGCCGCGGCGGGCGATTTCAATGCCGACGGCGTCGTCAACGCCGCCGATGGCAACCTCATCCTCGCCAATCTCGGCGCCACGGGCTTGCAGATCGACAGCATGATCTACGGCGACTTCAACGGCGACCGCGCAATCACCACGGCAGACTACGGCGCCTGGGCCCGAGCCACCGGCGTGCCGGAACCGGGGGCGCTGGTGCTGGCGGGGGTGGCGGTGGCAGTAGCCGCAGCCGCGAGTCGCAGGCGATTGGGTTAGCGTCCCGAGCCAATTGCACTTGCCACGTGGTCGCTCGCCATCGCCCTGAATGGCCAAGCGATGACAGCGTGGCCGCTCCCCATCGGCCTGAAGGGCCGATCTACGAAAGCCCAGGACGAAGTCCTGGGGGTTTGACGCAGCGTCAAACGGTAGCCCTGAAAGGGCGCGCTTGCGACTGAAAGCGCGCCCTTTCAGGGCTACCGTTTCTCGACGCCAAGCATTCCCAGGACTTCGTCCTGGGCTTTCGAAGCGCAGCCTTTCAGGCTGCATCATTTACCGCTCAGAGACTTCGTCGACAGCGCCGGGGACATCGTTCACCGCACAGATGCCTTGTCGATCCTACTGGCGGCATCGCCTATCGCAGGTCGCGCCCGCCGTTGGCGTTGAGCGTTTCGCCCGTGATGAATCCCGAGACGGGGCTCGCCAGAAACGCGATGCAGGCGGCAATCTCCTCCGGCTCGGCAAACCGCTGCAGCAGCAGCTTTTGCTGCGCATAGTCCGGCGGCAACGCGGTGGCGGTGATTTGGCCCATTTCGGTCAGCGTCATCCCCGGCGCCACGCAGTTGACGCGCACCCGCGGGGCGAGCGCGCGAGCGGCGCTCTTGGTCAGGTTGATCACCCCCGCCTTGGCCGCGGCGTAGTGCGCCTGGTGCGGCACGCCCGTCTGACCGGCCACGCTGGCGACGTTCACCACCGCGGCGCCGTCGCGCAACAGCGGAATCGCCGCTTGCAACACGTGAAACGGGCCGTTGAGATTCACCGCGACGACCCGGGCCCACTCGCCGGCGGAGACTTTGTCGAAGTCGCCGACCGGCGCCACGCCGGACGATTGCACGAGAATGTCGAGTCCGCGCGACTCCAGGTCGAGCTCGCTCACCGCCCGCTGCACGTCGCCGGCGTCGGTCACGTCCAGGCGGCACAAGAAACCCCGCCGTCCGTGCTGGCGCACCGCCTCCACCGTCGCCGCGGCACCCTGCTCATTGCGCTGGAAGCCGACAACCACGTCGGCCCCCTCGGCTGCCAACAACCGCGCCGTCGCCGCGCCGATGCCGCTGGAGGCGCCGGTGACCAGGGCGATCTTGTCGGTGAGTTGGAGATCCACGCCGAAACTCGTCGAGGAAGGCCGCGTGAGGAGGCGCTACTCTGCGGCCGCGACGACCGCTGGCGGCTGCCACGTGCCGGAGAGCGCCGCTTCCTTCGGCCAATACAGCCGCATCACGATGTAGACGGGCCCGTCGGGCGCTGGCAGCCAGTTCGACTCCTTGCCCGCCGGCGCCTCGTGCTGAATGTAAATGGTCAGCGAGCCGTCGGCGTTCTTCGCCAGTTGCGGCAGCATGGGCGAGTTGACGAGGTAGCGATTGATTGGATTATTGACCAACAGCTGGGTCTTGCCGTCGTACATCGTCACCGACCAAAACGCGTTGGCGGGCGGCAGCTGGCCCTTGGGGAACGTCAGCGTGTAGTTGTGCTTGCTGCAATCGGCCTTGTTGCCGTCGCTGTCGGCCACAAGCATCGGATAGAGCGCCTCGGCGGCGTCGTTGCCGTAGATGCCGGCCATCGCGGCGGCGGCCCGCGTCGTCCAGTCGCCCTTCATCATGGCGCGATTGCCGAACGCGTCGGTGGAGACGAGCCACCCGTTCTCATTCTTGCCGACCGTGGTCATGCGCTGTTTGATCTTCTCCATGCCGGCCTGCATACCGGCGACCATCGCCGCTTTCTGCTCGGGCGAGAACTTGGCGGCGTCGAAGGGTTTGCCGGCCTCGATGCCGATCTTGGCAAACCGGGCCCGCAACGGCTTCTCCACGGCCGCATCACCCGTCGGCGGGCAGAACTGCAACACGAACGCGAGGTACTCGAACGGATTCTTCTGGATCAGCTCCTTGTCGCCCTGCGGCCAATCAACGGCCGGCGCGGCGGGCGGCGCGGGCGACTTGAGATACTGCGAAAGCGTCTGGCACTTGTAGCCCGCTTGAACCTTCTTCACGTTGTCGATGTCGGCGGCGTTGAACAGCTGCGTGCGGATAATCGCGATGGAAAACTCCGTCTCGCACCGAAACACTTTGTCGACGCCCGCGGGGGTCTCGCCGTTCCACCCCGGCCCGGCGATCAGAAAACAGCCGCCATCGTTGCCCGTCGTGCGGCTCCCCGCGTAGCCGTAGTTGAACGTGTACATGTCCACCAGCTGCACGGAAAAGTAGCGCTGCTTTTCGATCGCGGGCACGCACAGCACGAGCGGCTCGGCGCGTAGATCCATGCCGATGAACGAGTACGGCGTGTCGCTATTGGGAGTGACGACGGTGGTGTCCGCCGGGGTGTAGACGCGGGCCGTGTTGTACAAGACGTTCAGCGGACACTTGTACTGCGGCTGAGCGTCGTCGATGAAGTACTCGTACATCGTGCCGTAGTTCATCACCAGCGGCAGGCCGTAGATGCAGGCTTCCTCGGCGATGGCTTTCACATCGGCCGGGGCGACGCCCGATTGAGCGCCGGCCGTCGCCAGCGGCAGAATGGCGAGCACGGCCGCCGCCAACGTCGTCAACAATTGATTCTTCATCGTCTTTAGCCTTCTATGTTCTTAGCAAGGAGTCTGCCTTTTCGCCGTACGAAGCTGTCGTGCGGGCCGACGCATTCTAACAGACGATGGGCGGCGCGGGGCCGAGCAAGTCCCGACGAGCGACTTGCGAACCGGGAACTTGGCGCCAGCGGCCTGGCGACGGCCTCTCGGCTCTCTCCCCGCTGGCAGCCGTGGTCCGGACGTTTCCCGCGCGACGCCGGCGCGGCAACGAGGGGCTCCAACCGTTTGATTTGCGGAGGGCGTTTCAGCTGGTATCGTGGAAGAGACTCTTGCAGGCTGCGGCGCGGCGGTCGGCAACGGCGTCGCGAGACGTCGGGGCGAGCGAGCCCGGGCGTCGATTCCACCGATGGGAGCAGATTGGCGATTCTGCGCCTGTCCCGCTCCACTGGCTGTTTCGTGTCGACACTCACCGCGAATTGACTTCTGTGAAAGGTCCCGATGAGATTGCGCCGTCCTGGTCGTTTGGCTCCAGTGCTGCTGCTGGCGACGCTGGCTGCAACGCGCGTTGCCGCGTTTGACCTGCAATTCACGCTGCTGGACAATGCTAGCGGTTTCACGGCAGCTGAGAAGATCCTGGTGCAGGAAGCTCTCGGCCGGGCCGAGCGGATGTGGGAGACGGTGATCGTTGGCTACCAAAACGGCGCGAACATCATCAGCGTGCCGATCAGCGTCACCCCCGCGACCTCTGGATTGGCGGCGGCGGCGTTCACCGGGACGACCCAATCCGGGGATGTCATTTACGCCACCAGCGGAAACGTGCTGCTGAACGTCAACGAGATCGAGAACTTCGCGAACTGGCAGGGGCCGGGCGCCAACGGGCTCAACTTTCTCGACGAATTGCTGGCGCACGAGATTGGCCACGTCCTGGGAATCGGCACGCTGTGGACTGCCAATGGCGTCTACGTGAACAACACCTACCAATTCACCGGTTCACGCGCGGTGGCCGCGTACGAAACGGAGTTCAGCGACCCCGTCGGTTACGTCCCCGTGGAGGACAACGGCGGTCCTGGCACGCCCAACGCCCACTGGGACCAGATGATGCGCAGCAGCGGCGAGGCCGGCGATACCAACGGACCCGGCGGGGCCTGGGCCCTGTCCCCGCTGACGGGCGTCGTCGACGCCCTGGGGCGCGACCGCGCTCTTGAGTTGATGTCCGGCGCCGTCGACCCCGATTACCTTGAGCCGTTCCTAAGTCGCACGACAGTCGAGTCGATGCGCGATCTGGGTTATCTCGTCGCGGCGTTCGAGGATTTCAACGGCGACGGCGAAATCGGCGCTGCGGACTTGGCCGTATGGATGAGCGGCTTCGGGGCCTCGGGCCTGCAAATCGATAGCCTCGCCAGCGGCGACTCCAATCGTGATCGCCGCGTTGACGGACGTGACTTCTTGCTCTGGCAGCGAGCCGTTGGCACCGCGGCGATTATTGCGGCGCCCGAGCCGAAGGGCCTGTCGCTCGCCGTCCTAATGACGATTGCGTTTATAGCTCGGTCAGCAACTCGCCGCCGTTGATCGTGCCCAGGGCCTGGTAGGCGTCCAGATCGATCTCCTCGCTCACGGCGTGGACCGAGCCGTCGCACAGCAGAAACTGAGCGACGCCGGCATGGGGCGCCGCCACGTCGCGGTCGTCGCTCTCGGCATGATTGGGCGTGTGGCCCGTTTGGAATAGCACCATGTGGCCGTGGTCGTCGGTGGGGTCGCCAATGTCGCGCACGGCGGCCATCCAGGTGGTCTCGTACTCAAAATGCACGCCGTGCGCCCCGGGCGTGCGGAACGGGCCGTTCTGCCGTTCGCCGACCATGAGGGTCTTGCTCGTGCCGTCGCTGATCTGGGCGAGCCGGATCTTGCTGTTGCGGAAGAACGGTCCCCAGGGTCCGTTGAGCTGTCCGAACGGCGTGGTGACAAAACCGACCTGCCCCTGATCCTCGTCCAAATCGGGCGTGCCGTAGTTGGCCACGTAGCAGCTCATCGCGTACTGCTCGTCGCCCATCTCCACGAAGCCGGTCGGCGAGTGATCGTCGGTGGGGCACAGCAGCGAGGGAATGTGCTGCGTGCGCACCAGTGCGTTGACATTGTCGAACACCGGGCGATCGAAATCAATCTGCTCGTACAGCGCGCCAAGCTCCATGAACGGCAGCACCCAGGTCGTCCACGAATAGCCGCGCGAATTGCCGTTGGGACCGGGCGCGTACTCGTAGCCCGGCGGCAGCTCCCGGCGCGACGATTCGTAGTTGTGAACCGCCAGCCCCAGTTGCTTGAGGTTGTTCTTGCACTGCGTCTTGCGAGCCGCCTCGCGAGCCGACTGCACGGCCGGCAGCAGCAGTCCGACCAACACGCCGATAATGGCGATCACCACCAGCAACTCGACCAACGTAAATCCGCGCCGGGCGCGAGCGGGGCGTGCAGACTGACTCATAGCGGCAACCTGTAGCAAGTAAGCAGGCAAGGAAAATCAAACATCCGCAAGCGAGCGGGGGGCGTAAGCCCCCTGTTAATCACGACGCACGGATTGAAAAACCAACCAAACAAGGGAACAGCCACGCCTCCCCAAAACGCAAATCCCTGGCGTCCACGGCAACGCTCCGCGCGCCCGTCCTCATTTTCGCCACGCGGCGACGGCTATTCCGCCGCGTCCGGATGCACGTGGCCGTGTTCATGACCCCCGCGAGCCGTCCCGCCGTGGTCGTGATCGTGCTGCACGTCCACCGCGTGGACGTGGTAGTGCTCGTGCTGTCCCGCGGCCAGCGGCGGCGGATCGCCAGCAGTGTCGGTACAACCGAGGCTCGCGGCGAGAATCAACCCCAGCGGCGCGGTAAAACCGAAACTTCGCAGCGACATCGGCGTTTTTCTTTCGAGGCAACCTGCCTGATTTTGCTGCGCTCCCCTGCACGGCACTCCCACACGTTATACTGACGAGTCGCCGCCGCGGGCAAATCTTGCCGGCGGATTTGCCGCCCTTTTGCGTTCGTTGCCGCACGCTCGTCCCGGAGAATCCGCCCATGTCGTCCCGCGCTGCCGCCGCTTCTGTAAGCCGTCTCACACGGGCCGCCGCGGCACGGTTCGCCCCGGACAATTCCCGCCGCCGGTTCCTGCAGGGCGCAGGGGCCGTGGGCGCCGCCGGATTGTTCGCCCCGGGGGCCTTCGCCGAGATGCTCACCCCAACGCCGCGGCAAACCGAGGGGCCGTTCTACCCCGACCACCTGCCGCTGGACACCGACAACGACCTGCTGATCATCAACGACGGCATCACCCCCGCGGTCGGCGAGGTGACCCACGTCGGCGGTCGCGTGCTCGACGCGGCGGGCAATCCCGTGCGCAACGCGCTGGTCGAAATCTGGCAGGTCGACGGCCGCGGGGTCTACCTCCACAGCCAAAGCGGCGGCGGCGAGCGCGACGCGAACTTCCAGGGCTACGGCCGGTTTCTGACCAACGCCAAGGGCGAGTACTACTTTCGCACGATTCGCCCCGTGCCCTACCCTGGCCGCACGCCGCACATTCACTTCGCCATCAGCCGCGGCGAGCGGCGCGTGCTCACCACGCAGATGTACATCAAGGGCGAACCCCGCAACGAACGCGACGGCGTGCTCCGCGGCATCCGCGACAAGCGGCAACGCGAGTCGGTGCTGGTCGACCTGAAGCCGCTGCCCGACTCGACCATCGGCGAAGTGGCCGGCGAGTTCAACATCGTGCTGGGAATGACGCCGGCCGATCCGCCGCGCGAGTCGTGATCCGCTCCCTTTCGTCAGAGCCTGACAGGCACCCTTCACTGTTGGCAGAATGGGTTCGTGACTCGAACGTCCGCGTCGCTGCGTGAGACGATCAATGACTGCCATTGCTATTGATAAGCTCAGCGATGCGCCCCGGCGACAGCTCCGCGTGGCTGTCGATCACCAGCTTGGCGTGCGCCAGCGCTTCCCGCGGCGCCGTGCCGGTGATGGCAATCGAGGTCATCCCCGCACGGTTGGCCGCCTCGATCCCCTGCGGGGCGTCTTCGATCACGGCGCACTGCGCGGGCGGCAGCCCCAGCCGCTCGGCCCCCTTGAGAAACACCTCCGGCTCCGGCTTGCCGCGCGTGACGTCGGCCCCGGTGATCACGGCGGCGAACCGCTCGGCCCGGTCGAGCTTCGCCAGCGTCAACGCCACATTCTCCGGCGGCCCCGACGAGCCGACGCCCAGCAGAAACCCGTAGGCGGCGAGCGCGTCGACCAACTCGACGGCCCCCGGCATGGGATAGAACTCCTGCTGGATGATCTCCCGATAGAGCACCTCCTTGCGCTCCCCCAACTCCGCCATCCGCGCGGCCGACAGCTCCCCGGGATACAACTGCTGAAAGATGTCGGGATTGGTCCGCCCGAAAGTCGCGCGAAAGTTCTCCTCGGTAAACTCGACGTCGAGCTCCGACATCAACCGCTGCCAAGAAAGAAAGTGCGGGCGATAGGAGTCGGTGAGGACCCCGTCGACGTCAAAAAGTACGGCAACTTGCGGCATGGCTTTGGATGTGGCAGGTCGATGTTGTGTGAGTCGTTGTGACCCGACAAATGCGTCCGGGAACAGTCCCAGTATCGGCAGGCAGCGACCGGCGACAACCCAGCCGATCAGGATTCTTTACGGCGCGAGCAACTGGGCGATTTCTTCGTCGCTGAGCATCTTCTCGCCGGGTTCGTATTCCACTTCGACGGGCGGATCGACTGAATGATCGTCAATCGAAGACAGCGACCCGTCCTGGTGAAACCACAGCCACGTCCCAACCGCCTTCCCGTTATCGCTGTTTCCGCGACCCATAGGCGTTCCGTCGTCCCAGTCTATGGCATACGAACCGTTGATACGTTCGTTCAGGATCGCAACGTCAGTTCGCTTCGTTCCATCGGAATAATAGATAATCAGCCGTCCCGATCCGTCCTGAACTTGCGATGCAAGATTTCCGTCAGGATCGTAGTATCGTGCGCAAAGCACGCGATCATGACTAATTGACGGCCTGCCGTTAATGCTTTCAACCCAGCACGTCCCTTCGGCCATGAGATCTCCGTTGGCATAGCGGGCGCGAAATGCGGCCCAGCCGTCACCATCAATTTGAAACTGCCATGTCCCGAGTGATTGCCACTCTTCGCGCACAAGGTACCAGTTCTTTCCAAAGAATCCCGGACCGCCGTGGCGACCAAGACCGTGGTAATACCCAACGGATTCACAGCCGAATCGTTGCTGAATGAATTCCCAACGCGGCCAGAAGTACGCGCAGACCAACCCGCAAATCGGCAAGAGTATCGCGGCGACGATCAGCAGCCAAAGAGTGAGACGATGACCACGCAGCGGCATTTGGATCGTCGCTGAATGGGAGGCGTCAGACGGATCGACGATTCTTGGGTGCGTCATCGTCAAAACAGCGTCACAAACCCCGCCGCCGAGAAGTGCTGGTCGTTGGTGAAAGCCTCAGTCAGTCCCAGTCGCCGCATGACGGCGAAGGAGATGCAGTCGACGATTCCCGCGTCGCCGGCTTCGCCGCGGCGGTACAGACGCCAGGCCTCGTCGTAGTCATCGCTGGACGGGAAGATGATCTTGCCGCCAGCTGCAAACGACGTCCACAGATTGCCGACGTTCTCGCGATAGCGAGTGCGAGAGAACGCGTTGCCCGTTTCCAGTAGCACTGGGGCCGTCGTGATGAACTCGCGATGAGATTGCTTGAGTAGCTGGTAGGCGGCATCGGCCGCGCGATGCCACTGATCGGACGTGTTAATCAGCGCAATCGCTCCGGCGGCGTCGAGAAAGACGTCGCTCATGGCTGATGTTCGTCATGCCGAGCGGCCAAATCGGCGATTCCCGTTTCGCAGCGCTGATCAAGCGCTTGGTAAACCGCATCCAACGAGCTCTGCGCGCCGTCGGCGGTCTGTACGTCGATGGTCACCTTGACGGGCGTACTGTCCGGCAACTCCAACGGAGTCGCCAACCGCAGGGTGCCGTCTTTCATGTAGATCGCATCGAGAGCTTCCATCGCCGACCTCGCAGAATGGGTGGACTCCCAAATTATACCATGAGGCAACTTGGCCGACGAATCAACGCGTCGGGCGTCGGATCGCCCTCGCTACACGTCCAAATTCCGCACGTCCAGCGCGTGCTTCTGGATGAACTCGCGCCGCGGTTCGACGTTGTCGCCCATCAGCACGCGGAACAGTTCGTCGGCGCTGCCGGCGTCTTCCATGCGGATTTGCAGCAGCGTGCGGTTGGCGGGGTCGAGGGTCGTTTCGCGCAGCTCCTCGGCGTTCATTTCGCCCAGGCCCTTAAAGCGGGTGATCTGCAGGCCCTTCTCGCCGGCGGCGCGGATGGCGCCGGGCAGGGCGCGGAGGTCTTCCAGGCCGCTCTCGCTGTCGCCGCGGCGAACCGCGTAGCGGCTTCCTTCTTCGCCGGTGCGCTCCTTGGGGATGAGCGCCTCGATGCCGAAACCTTGCGTCGCCAGGTCGCCCAGCAGCGTGTTGATGGTGCGGACCTCGTGCAGTTCGACGATCCGCAGTTTGGGGAGCGGGGCGGCGTTGGCGTCGGTCGCTGACGCGGCGGCGCCGTTGCGGGAGCTCTCTTCGTCGTCGTCCTGGGCCGCGTGAACGCCGGTCAGCCCGACGCCGGCGTCGACGCGCAGCTCGTGGCCCAGCTCCTTCTCCTTGGCGGCGATGAACTCGTCGAGCTGCTCGCGACCTGTGAACCAGTGCTCCTCGGCGCCCAACAGCACGTGAAACGCCGGCAGCTTGCCGGTGACGGGGTCTTGGCGTTCGCTGTGGATTTTGAGGCTGATGCCGCGGCGTTCCAGGGCGATGAGGGCCTCCTCCATGGCGGCCAGCGTGCGGACGAGCTTGGTCATCGCCTCGCCCTCGATCAGTTGCCCGTCGCGGGGATCGAAAATGCAATCGCCCAGGCCCAGGTCGAGCAGTTGGGCCTTCATCTCCTCGTCGGTCTGCACGTAGTAAGTTTGCTTCTTGTTGACCACGCGGAACAGCGGCGGCTGGGCGACGTACACGTGGCCCCCCTTCACCAGGTCGTACATCTGTCGATAGAAGAACGTCAGCAGCAGCGTGCGTATATGCGCGCCGTCGACGTCGGCGTCGGTCATGATGACAATCTTA
>JAGQOU010000106.1 GCA_020427145.1 Planctomycetales bacterium
CATGCAGCCGTCCCAGCAGATGTGCCGGATGCCCCGCTCCGCGGCGCCTTCGAGCCAATAGGAGGCGCACCGCACGATATCGAGCTTGCCGTTCGCGTCGTCGGGAGGGCAATGCTTGCCGGTCTTGTCGTGCGAGCCGGCCCCTTTAACGTCGCCGTCGTTTTGCGCGATGTGCAGATCGATGGTCCACGGCCGGAGCTTGGCGACCATCTCGCCATACGCGGCGTAAAACTCCTCCTCGGCGTATCCCGGGGCGAGCAGCGCGTGCTCCGGCGCGTTGTAACCCAACAGGTACAGGTAGGTGTGCGCGAGATCCGCTTGAAAGCCGAGCGTCTCGGGCAAGCCGACCTCTTCGAGCAGGTCGAGCATGTCCCGCCAACTGTGCATGCCTGCCCAGCAGATTTCGCCCTCGGCCGCCAATCGCTGCCCCGCGTCCGCCGCAATGAGCGCTGCCTCGCGGAACGTTTGCGCGATCTTCTTCGTGTTCGCCCGCGGGTCGGCCCTCCACTGCTGCACGCCGAACTCCGCGGAATCGATCCGGATGACGCCAGTGGTGCGCACTCCGCTGGAGTCAAAGAGCTGTGCGATATGGCAGGCCAACTTCACGGCGCCCAGGAATCGTTGACGGGCGGCCTCGTCGCCCATCGCGGAATCACCGACCGTGCCGGGCCAGACCGGCGCCACCAGCGAGCCGATCGCGAGCCTACGCGCTTGGATCGCGTGCGCCAGATAGGTCAGCTGTTCGTCGCTCGCAAACGGATCGATGTGCGGGAGGTAGAGAAAAAGATCGACGCCGTCGAACGACTGGCCCTGGCACGTTGCCGCGGTCGTCAGATCGAGCATGCGGTCGAGGCTCAGCGGCGATTCCTGGTCGGGATCGTCGCCCTTGCCGATCAAACCCGGCCACATGGCGTTGTGCAGCTTGGGATATGCGAAGCTCATCGGGGCGTCAGTCGTTTCACTTGCTAAGTCGCCGCGTCGCCCACGTTGGGGACGTTGGCGAACGTGTCCGGGCCGAAATACCGCAGGCTTTCCAGCGGTTCGCTGCCGGTGTTCTCCACTTCGATTCCGCGGGTCGCGGCTTCGTGCGTGATAAACACTTCGTCTTGGGTTCCATCGCCAAAGCGAATCATCGTGGGTGTTTGCAATGCGAGCGTCCCGAGGCGCCCCCGGCCCTGTACCGTGATCCAGCCGCTGGCGCCCGGATCTTGGATCACGCATTTGGCGCCGGGCGCGACCGTGAGTCGCTTGGCGCTGAACAGCTGAGCCCCGTCCACCAGCCCGTACACAATCCAGTCGTCCCGCCAGCCGTCGCCGGACTGCGCGGCGATCGGTTCCAAGTAGTTGTTCTCTTTGAAGTTGGGGTCGACGTTCTTCTCCCAGTCGAGTTGCTCGACAATGAAGTCCAGGTCGCGATGCTTCTCGGGCGGCATGTCTTTGACCAACAACGACCAGGGCACGACTCGGCCCTCGACGATGTTCTGGTACATGCCAAACACGTCGCTCCCCCACTGCGGCTCGTACGTGCAGAGCGAACCGGGCGCGTGCAGCACTCCCGGCGGAATGAGCCACCCCGAGCCGCGTTTCAGCCGGTAGGCTTTCGAGAGGTCCAGGATGCCGTTTTCGCCTCGGTCCCACGCCTCCAGGCAATGGCGCACCTGCTGCTTTGTCGTGCCGGGCTCAAGCCCCATGAACGTGTAGGGAAAGTTGTTGTCGCAGTTGTTGTACTGTGGAGGAAAGTAGTAACTCTCCGGCTTGCCTTCTTGGCCGACCAGCTTCGCGTCGTCGAATCGCTGGTGCATGTGATGCGGGATGGGGCCCATGTTGTCAAAGAACTTCGAGTAGACGGGCCAGCGCCCGTACTTCTCCCACATGGCGCTGCCGATCAACCGCGCGCCGGCTTCTTGGATTGCGTCCTTCAGGAGGAACTGCTCTCCCTGGAAGACGACAAAGCTTTGTCCTTCGTGCCACACGCGGCCTTCGTTGGCGGCGTCGGTGGTGCTGGCGAACCAGCGTTCGTCGATGCCGCCCCGTTCGGCGCCGTACGCGTAGTAGTCCTCGGGGCGGAGACGGATCCGCTTGCCAGGGTGAAGAAAGCTGCGGGGAACCCAGGTGGGCGAAAGCCGCAGCAGTCCCTCGCCTGCATCCAGTGCGTTGTCGAGGACGCGATGAACGTTGTCCGCCAAAGAACAATCAGACATGGCTTCTCAGCCTTTCTGTTCTGTCCGACGCAACACGGCGTCAATTGAAGAGTCGATCAGCCCGTTGAAAAAGTCGGACAAGCACGCTCCCTGCGACGTGAATCCCGTCGTGGGCGGCGACGCTCCGCGAGCCAGTCCGATATTCCTCCACAAGCTGCTAGAGGGCGCCCTGCGCCACGGAGTCCATTTTTCGGCTGCGAGACCCGGAGCCGCAAGGTAAAAAGGGATCGACTTGTGGTATAATCAGCTCATGGGCGTTAACCGCACATTGCCGGACGACAGGTCGCAGAGCTTCTTTGAGCAGCTCCGCACGCCAGCTCAACTGCTGAGTCTGCTGGATAATCTGCCAGCGACCTATTTCTTCTCGAAGGATCTGCACGGCTCGTTCGTGCATGTCAATCAAGCCCTGATCGACGTGCTGGGCCTGAACGACGAGTCCGAGGTGCTTGGAAAAACCGACTACGACCTGTTTCCCCCAGAGGTCGCCGCCCAGTACCGAGCGCACGACCAGGCGGTGATCGATAGCGGCGAGGCGCTCAACAACCACGTGTGCGCGGTGCCGAACTCCGCCGGCGTGTTGCGGTGGTATGTCGAGACGAAGATTCCCCTGACCGACGTGAACGGCAAGACCGTCGGGGTGGCCGGCGTGATGTACGACCTGGAAAAAGCGGGCGCCCTGTTGGAACCCTATGAACGGCTGAACGCGGCGATCACGCACATCACCAACCGCTACGCGGAGAAAATCACGTTGGAGACGCTCGCAGAGCTGTCGCACCTTTCGGTGAGCCAGTTCAAGCGGGTTTTCAAGCAGCACTTCCGCATCACGCCGAGCCAATACCTGTCCCGCGTGCGTATCAACGCCGCGTGCATGTTGCTGCGAGAAACGTCTGCGAGCGTCGAATCCATCGCCGCCCAGGTCGGTTTCTACGATGCGAGCCACCTCGTCAGGCAGTTCAAGGCGACGATGAAGCAGACTCCGCGCGAGTTCCGCGAGCACAGCAAGCAGTTGCTAAACTCGCCGTGAGCGAATCGCCCGTGGACCGCGCAGTCACGCTCGCGTTCAGCCGTCCGCGGGCGATGCGTCTGAAGTTTCGACCGCGAACTGCAGAATCAAGTAGCCCATCAACCCGCTGCGGCACGCCTTCTCCAGCCGCCGCGTCGCTTTGGTAAACAACTCCACCTCGCGGGCGTCCGGCCATTCGCGCGTACTGCTGTAGAGAAACGCATACGTCGGCAACGTGTTCTTCGTCACGTCGATCGCCGTCCGCAGCTCCAGGCCATGCGCTGCGGCCAGTGCGCGATATCGGTCCAGCGAGTAGGACAGATCAATCTGCCCGTAGCTCTGGCGGACGCCCTCATCCGCCGAGAGGTCGATCGCGTCGAGATACTCCATTGCCCGTTCGCTGGGGACGAAGTCGGACAGCGTGAGCGTGCCGTCGCTGGTCAGCAAGCGGCGCGCTTCGGCGAAGAAACGCGGGCGATCGAAGTGAAAGACGCTTTCCACCGCCAGGACCGCGTCGCAACTGGCCGTGGGCAGCGGTATCTCGGCCGCATCGGCTCGCACCCACTCAATCGAGTTGCCGTCGCGCAGCGGGGCCAACTCGGCGGCGCGCCGCAGTTGGCGCGCGTCAATGTTCACGCCCACGAGGGTCAGGTTGGAAAATCGCTCGTTCAGGCTGGCAATCGTCCCGCCGAAACCGCAGCCGACGTCGACGATCCGCATGCCGTCGCGCACCGCGGCCAAGTCGCACATCATGCGGCAGAGCGCATCTGCGGCCGCGTCATATTGCTCGGGCGAACACGCCGTTTGCGGCGGCTCGTCCCAGTATCCCCAATGCACGTGGCGATGGAACGCCGCCGCGGCGCGATCATCGCTGCGCGACAAACTGCGCAACAAACCGTCGAAATAGGGGGGATTGGCCGACTGGTCATTCATGGCGATCTCGCAGCAGTGGTACGCCCGCTCCCGGCGGGACAGCGCGGCTGCTCGCCGCTGAGAAAGTCAGCGGCCGAACAACCGGTCAAGCGTCTCGCATCGGCGAGGGGACCCGAGAAACCGGCGTCGATCGGGTCGTACGCAGAATAGCGTACGCGAAGATCCGTTCGGAGAAGAGACCCAGCGTAATCTGCCGGCGCCGGTCGGCCCATGCGACAGGACGTGTCGCGCATTGCGACGTGGCGGAGTCTTGGGGAGTCCATCGTCTCGCCGTCCCCCCGCAAAATACGCGTGGAGCGGGCGGTTTCGTCATTGGCGCCCGGTTTGCGTAGGGAGCCCCGCGCCATTCGAGTTCGGTCCGCTGTCCGATTCGAGAATCGGCCCATTGAGTTCGTTAACGAGTCCGCAAGCGAGATTGAAATCGAAATGCATCGTGTCCACAGAGGAAGAGGGTTTACGCTCGTCGAGTTGCTTGTCGTGATCGCAATCATCGGCGTGCTAGTCGCGCTGTTGCTGCCGGCGGTGCAGGCGGCGCGCGAAGCGGCCAGACGCAGTCAGTGCTCGAATAATCTCAAGCAACTGGGGCTGGGGTTTCTGAATTTCGAATCTGCTGAGGGCGGATTTCCCGCCCGGCGGTGGTCGCGGGCCGATCAAGGGTACACCGGTTGGGGGACCTTTCTGTTGCCCCACATCGAGCAACAGGCGCTCTACGACCAATACGATTGGAGCCACGACTTCTACCACCCGGTGAACAAGCCCGTCGTCGAGACCAAACTCTCCACCTTCGTCTGCCCGTCGGTCGAGCGTCCGGAGCCGATCATCTGCGAGCGGCCCGCCACGCTGGGCGACGACAAGGGGACGGTCTATGCGGTCGAGGGATGGATCGACTATCTCGTTCCCAACGGCATCACGGTCCCCAAGAACGGATTCGGCGCCGCGTTTACGCAATGGGACGACAACTCGAATATGCACCAAGCCATGCTCGACAGCACGTCGAGCACCGCTCTGGCGAACAACGATTCGCGCGCCGCTCGTAAGCTCAAGGATATTACCGACGGGCTTTCCCACACGCTGCTTGCCAACGAAACGGCCGCCTGGCCGCAACACTGGGTGGGTCGGCAACGCGTCGAGCCGGATCTTTCGCTCGGCAACCGCGGCTCCTGGGCCGGCTGGCAGTCGTACGTCTATTGGACGTCGTCCCGCGACGGGACCATGAGCGCCCAGACGGACCCGACCGCCGGGGACCTCGTCGACTGCGGCATCAATTGCGAGAACCTCCACGCGGTGTACGGATTTCATCCGGGCGGGGCGATGATCTTGCTTTGCGACGGCTCGGTGCGATTGGTCGGCGAGGAACTCGCGGGACTCACATTCGCTCAGATTGTGGCGATCGACGACGGACAGACGATCAACGACGCCAGCCTCTGACCAGCGAGTGGTTCCCATGCGATATGAATTCGATTGTGGGCCGCGGCGATTGCTGGCCGCGGCACTGGTCGCCGGCTTGACCGTGGCGGCGGGCTGCAGCGAGCCGGCGCCGTTGCCGGGGCCGAAGCCGACGCCCGTGTCTGGCAGCGTCGTGTACCAGGGCCGACCGGCGGTCGGTTTCCGCGTGGCGTTGCATCCCGCGCAACCTTGGGAGGGGGCCCAGTTCGCCCCCTCGGCGACGACCGACGCGGAAGGCAAGTTTCAGGTTCACTCGTACCGCGAAAACGACGGCGCTCCCCCCGGCGAGTACGTCGTGACGTTCACCTGGCCGCAGGAAGTGAGATCGGGCGACCCCGACGATGCGCCGCGGATCGTGGATCGCCTGCGCGGCAAATTCAGCGACCCGCGGCGTTCGGAATTCTCGGCCACGGTCGAGAACGGCGAGAACATGCTCGACCCCTTTGTGTTGAAGTAGCAGCGCACTATGAAGGTGACTTTATTGGCCTCGTCGAGCGCGCTGCTGGTCGGTTGGGCGCTGGTGGAGTCGGGGCAAATCGCCCGTCTGTCGGAGCGTTTCCAGCGCCCCGAACGCGCGACCCCGGTGCGTCAGGTCGAAGTGTTGGCCGAGACGGACCAGTATCGCGTCGTGAAGCACGCCCTGGGAGAAACGCGCGTGCCGCTGGAGCCGAAGCGGATCGTTAGCCTCGTCCACGCCGCGACGGACAGCCTGGTGGCGTTGGGAATCGAACCAGTGTTGGCGTCCACGTCGTGGCGGGCCGACAGCGTGTTGCCCTATTTGGACGACCGCCTGCGCGGCGTTCCCAAGATTCGCCAGGGCGAGGCGGTTGATCTGGAGGTGGTCCTGGAGGCCAAACCCGATCTGATTTTCGCCAACGCGTCGCGCGACGGACGGCTCTTCAACCAGCTCAGCAAGATTGCGCCCACGGTGTGTTTGGGAAGCGGCGTCGCAGCCGATCGCGAACGACGCATCCTGGACGTCGGCGACGCGTTGGGGTTGGCAACCGAGGCCCGTGCTCGCCTTGACAAGTATTACGCCGATTTGGCCCAGACGCGGGAAGCCGTGACCGCCGCGGCGCCGGATCAGCCGGTCAGCTTTCTTCGTTTTCGCCGGAACACCTGCGTTATCTACACCCGCTCGACCATGTTTGGGCCTTTGTTGTTTGAGGGTCTTGCGCTGACCCCCGATCCGGAAATGCCCTTCGTAATGACCGGCGCCGGCTGGGACGTGTTGTCCGTCGAGCGGCTCTCGAAGCTGCGATCCGAATACATCTTCATGGTGGTCGACAAGGACAGCGAGCTCTATCTGAAACGAGTGCGAGAGA
Organism: Planctomycetales bacterium; assembly: GCA_020427145.1. Taxonomy (GTDB): domain Bacteria; phylum Planctomycetota; class Planctomycetia; order Pirellulales; family Lacipirellulaceae. The sequence continues at coordinate 6,909 of JAGQOU010000106.1, forward strand.
CGCCGATCTGGCAGGACATCCCCGCGGTGCGGCACGACCATGTGGCGCGGGTCGATGCGGGCACGTGGATCAGCGGCGATGGATTGCTGGGGTGCGAAGCGATCATCGCCGACGTGGCGGGCGCCATCGCCCCCGAGCGGAGCGGCCATGGCCTCGATTGATCTCCGCTCCGTCGATTCGCCGCGATGGCGTCGCACCGCCGGCCTTTTCCTCGCGGGGATTGCCCTGCTAGTTGCGGGGGTCAGTGCGTCGCTGCTGGTGGGCGATTTGCCGATCAGTCCGCACACGGCGTGGGAGGCGCTGTTTGGCCATCAGCCCGAGTCGACGCCCCATGTGATTGTGCGCGAGTGGCGGCTGCCGCGCGCGATTGCCGACGTGCTGGTTGGCGCGTCGCTGGCGACGGCGGGCGCGGTGATGCAGTGCATGACCCGCAACCCGCTGGCCAGCCCCAGCATCATGGGGCTCAATGCGGGCGCCAGTTTCGCGACGGTAGTCGCCATGGTCGTCTGGCCGGCGCTGGGCCGGCCCGGGCTGATGCTGACGGCGATCGCCGGGGCGACGCTTGGCGCCGCGCTGGTCTACGGCCTGGGAGCACTGTCGCGCGGCGGGCTCACCCCCGTGCGGCTGGCGCTCACCGGCGTGGCGACCTCCGCCGTCCTCGGCGCCATTGGCAGCGGCGTCATGATTTACGCCGAGTTGGGACAGGATGTCACGCTGTGGTACGCCCGGGGAACCGAAAACGTGCAATGGATGGACGTCGCCCTGTTCACTCCGCTGTTTGTCGTTGGCATGCTCGTGGCGCTGGGCATCGGGCCGGCGCTGAACGTGATGTCGCTGGGCCAAGCGACCGCCGTCGGTCTCGGGCAACGGACAAAGCGGATGCAGTTCATCGCCTCGGCGGTCGTACTCATGCTGGCTGGCGGGGCGGTCGCCGTGGCCGGTCCCGTGGGATTCGTCGGTCTCATGGCGCCCCACATGGTCCGCATGCTGATGGGACACGATCAACGGGTTGCCATCCCCGTTTCGGCGCTCGGCGGGGCGCTGTTGTTGTTGGCGGCTGACATCGGCGCCCGGCTCGCAACGACCCCCTACCGCGCCGCCGTGCCCGTGGGCGTCGTCACGTCGCTGTTGGGCGTGCCTTTCTTCTTATACCTGGCTTGCCGCGGGGCGGGCGTTGCCCAGGGAGGCCGCCGATGACTCGCGCATCGTCGATGCGGCCCGCAGCGCAATTGACCCTCATGCTCTTGGCGCTGGGGAGTGTCGTGGCGGTCAGTCTTAGCCTGGGGACGACCGACTTGTCGTTCGCGCAGGTCGTCCGCGCCCTGACAGGCCGCGGCGAGGGGACCGAGAACCTTGTCGTACTCCAGTTGCGCCTGCCCCGCATTGTGATCGGCGCCCTCGTCGGCGCGGGGTTCTCCGTGGCGGGCGTATTGCTGCAGGGGCTCAGTCGCAACGACTTGGCAAGTCCCAGTACCGTGGGCGTTGAGGCGGGATCGGGATTGGGGATGATGCTGGCGCTGGTGTTGGTTCCGCTGGCCGCGGCGCGACAAACGTGGGTGTTGCCGGCCGCCTCGGCAGGCGGGGCGCTCATGAGCACGCTGCTTGTTTTCGGCCTGGCGTCGCGCCGGGGCCGAGTGCTTCCGGCGCGGTTGCTGCTGATCGGCATCGCGGTGAGCTACGGCGCCAGCGCCGCCACGTTGCTGCTGTCGCTGCGGATGGATTTTGTGACGCATAGCCGCGTGATTGCGTGGATGTCGGGGTCGCTCTCGGGAGGGAGCTGGGGAACGATTCGCTGGTTCGCTCCCTTTTGCACGGCGTTGATCCTGGCCGCGTACGCACAGGCGCGGTCGCTCAACGTGATCGCGCTGGGCGACGGCCCGGCAACGAGCCTGGGGGTGCGGGTCGAGCGCCAACGCTTCGCCGCCCTGACCTTGGCCACGATCATCACCAGCGCTTGTGCGGCGCTGGCGGGTCAGATCGGTTTTCTGGGGCTCGTGGCGCCCCACCTCGCGCGGCGACTCGTGGGCGTCGAGCATCGCGTGCTGATTCCGGCCGCCGCGCTCACCGGGGCCGCGCTGCTGGTGACGGCCGATGCGCTGGGACGCCGCCTGTTCTCCCCCGTGGAGATTCCCGCGGGCGTGCTCGTCGGCATTTTGGGCGGTTCGTACTTTCTCTACTTGCTGGCCAGGACCAAGGGCTGACGGCGTGACAATGCAGTTGACGGCTGAAGACGTATCGCTCGCCTACGACGTGGCGCCCGTCGTCCATGAGGTGAGCCTCGCCATTCCCAAGCAGCAGATCACCGCGCTGATTGGCCCCAACGGTTCGGGCAAGTCGACGTTGTTGAAGGGGTTGGCGCGCTTGATGCATCCCGCGCGGGGCGCCGTGTACCTCGACGGCGCGGCAATTCACTCGCTGCCGACCCGGCAGGTCGCCCGGCAACTGGCGATCCTGCCGCAACGGGCCGAGGCGCCGGGCGCCCTCACGGTGCGCGAGTTGGTCGCCTACGGGCGGTTTCCCTACCAAGGGTTCTTCGGCGTCGCGACGGCGGACGACGAGCGACAGATCGAAGCGGCCCTGGAATCGACCGGCATCGCACATCTCGCCGACCGTTTGCTGGGCGAACTTTCCGGCGGACAGCGCCAGCTGGCGTGGATCGCAATGGCGTTGGCCCAGGAGACCGAGTTATTGCTGCTCGACGAGCCGACCACGTTTCTCGACATGGCCCACCAGTTGGAGGTGCTCGAGGTGCTTGAGCGGCTTCATCGCCAGCGGCAGCGGACCATCGTCATGGTGCTGCACGACGTCAATCAGGCGGCGCGGTACGCGGACCACATGGTCGCGCTCGTCGAGGGACGCATCGCCGCTTCCGGCACGCCGCATGAGATTCTCACCGTCGCCACGCTTGCCGAGGTCTTCGGTATCGAGGCCGAGGTCATGGTGCGCACCGACGCCAACGTCCCGTTTTGCATTCCCCTGCGGAATCGCCGGTAATCCGCGAATCTCCGGCACGTCCGACAACAACCATTCATTTCTTGGCGAAGGCGACTTTCATGCCGTCGATTTCCGAACTCAAGCAGATCTTTCAAGATGGCTGGAATACTCCCGAGCGCGTGGACAACTATTCGCGCCGCGTCGACGAGTTTGTCGAGGGCCCCGCGCATATCGCGTGGCGAAACACGCTGGCCGCGGCGCTGGCGACCGACCGACCGCTGCACATCCTGGACGTGGGCACGGGGCCGGGCATCTACGCCTGCCTGTACGCGCAAATGGGGCACCGGGCCACGGGTTTGGATTTTTCCGAAACGATGCTCAGGCTCGCCCGCCGGCGGTCCGCAGAACTCGCCCTCCCCTGCCAGTTCGTCTTTGGCGACGCCGAGGAGCCGCCGTTCGGCGAGGCGTCGTTCGACGTCGTGTCGAGCCGGCACGTGCTGTTTACTCTCCCGCGACCCGGCGTCGCTGTGCGAGAATGGGTGCGCATTCTCAAACCGGGCGGACGTATGATTCTGATGGGGCACGACCACGACGAACACGTGCCGGAATCCTACGATCGGCAGCGGAGCGAGCAGGACAACCACGGTGATCGGGGCGGCGACGTCGCGAACAAGAACCGCGGCGGTTGGAGTCCGCCGCCGGGGTATCGCGAGGCGCTGTCGCATTGCCCGCTGTTTCGCCACGGCTCGCGAACGCTGCTCGCGGTGATGCAAGCGGCCGGATTGGACGACATTCACCTGCAGCCGACCGACGAGATTGAGGCCGCCCGGCAGCAGAACGCGGAGGGTTCGGACCGGCGCGGGTTCGGCGATCGTCACTTCGTCCTGGTAGGCGTCAAGCCAAGACAATGATCCTCCGGTTTATCCTGTATTCGATTCTGAAAAACTTGCGGTTCTCCGCCCCGTTCTTCGGCATCTACCTGCTGGAGGCGAGGTTCACCTACGCGGAGATTGGCGTCATCCTTGGCTGCCAGCAAATGGTGACCGCCGTGCTGGAGATCCCCTCGGGCGTCGGCGCCGACCGCTGGGGGCGACGCCGCGTGCTGATGGTATCGTTTGGCTGCCACGCGGCGGGCCTGGCGGTGCTTGCCCTGCAAACGCAAAACGCCGTGCCCAGCGTGCTGTGGCTGCTGGCGGGCGCGAGCATCTACGGCGTTGGCGAAGCGCTGCGCACCGGTAGTCACAAAGCGATCATGCTCGACTACCTCGATTCGAGCGGGCAAAGCGATCGCGCGACGGCCGTGTTGGCGCTCACGCGAACGTTCTCGAAAGCGTCGTCGGCCTTGGCGGGGCTGGTTGCGGGGGCCATTCTGTTTTTCTCTGGCGACTACGCCGTGCTGTTCTGGAGTTCCGCCGTGGCGGCCGCGGCGGGCTGTGTGCTGATGGCGTCGTATCCGCGGTATCTGGAGGGGGAGACCCGTCGCGCCGCCGCCGCTGGCCAATTGCGGGA
>JAGQOU010000107.1 GCA_020427145.1 Planctomycetales bacterium
TACGCGGGCCGAAGCGCGGATGTTCAATCGACCTGACTCACTCCGGCCCGCGTAGCGGACCGGCTAGGGGGCGACTGCGTGCTCGCTGCGTCCCTGACCTCCGACCTCTCACCTCCGACCTCTCCTCCACAATGGCCAAATGCGACGAAGGCTATCTCTGTGAAATCTGCGGCGAGGATGTCGCGGAGCTGGTCGAGAGCGACATGTACCTGCGGTACGTCATCGGCATGCTCGACCCGGAGGTGCTGCACACGACGCCAGAGCGGCACGTGCGGTGTAACCCGACGCTGGCCCAATTCATCGTCGACGACGACTTCCCGCCGGTGACGGTCGCGGGGGACTTCGACAAACGGTCGCTCGACCCCGCGTTCGTCCGCGACCGCGAAACGCTGGTGACCCGCGGCTGGCGGAGGCTCAAACAGCTAGCCGGCCAGGATCTGCCGATCATCGATTATCCGCTGCCGGAGGTGAAAGCCCGCATCGCGGCGAAAACGCCTGAGATTGGGTAGTCGATTTCTTGGCGCTCTCACAAACAGAGACGCACAGACGCCGCGACGCAGAATTTTGGACGAGAGCCGGCGGTGAATTCTTCGGCGTCGCTGCGCGACGGCTTCGTTGGGGCGGCCTGTCAGATCTGTCTTGTCGCCGCGGCCCCCGCCCCCGATAATCCTCCGCATGAGCAGCCCCGAAATTGCCGCCGACCTGGGCGAGACGTTCGAACCGCACCCCCCGGCGGCGCCGCATCCGCACGATCACCTGCCCCCGCTGGGCCGCGACGCGTCGTTTTGGGGGATGACCGTCACCCAATTCCTGGGCGCGTTCAATGACAATCTGTTCAAGCAACTCCTGCTGCTGCTGTCGATTGCGCCGATCGCGTTTGGCGCGTTGGGCGCCAGCGCCCCGGCAACCGCGCTGTGGGTCTTCACCGGGCCGTTGCTGTTGGCGTCCATATCGCCCGCGGCCGCGCCGTACCTGTTTGTGTTCGTTGCCGCCGCGTTTGATCCCGGCAAGGTGACCGACAAGCAGGGGCTGGCGAACGTCATTTTCGCCCTGCCCTTCATTCTCACGACGGGCTTCGCCGGCTATTTGTCCGACAAGTTCGGCAAGCGCGGCATCGTCATTTGGTGCAAGGTCGCCGAAATCGTGGTGATGGCCGCCGGCGCCGTGGGGTTTTGGATTTACACCCACAATCAAAGTCTCGTTACGCTGTACGTCGTGCTGTTTTTCATGGGCGCCCAGAGCGGGTTCTTCGGCCCGGCGAAGTACGGCATCCTTCCCGAGATGCTGCGCGGCAGCGATTTGCCGCGCGCCAACGGCGTGATGCTGACCACCACGTTCATGGCCATCATCCTGGGGCAACTCGTCGCGTCGATTCTCATCGAAGACTTTGGCGATCGATTGTGGCTGGGCTCGACCGCGTGCGTCGCGACCGCCGTCGCGGGCACGCTCACCGCGTTTTGGGTTCGCAAGGTGCCCCCCGCGAATCCCGCGCTGCAGTTTGAAAAATCAGCGCTCTGGATTCCCACCGACATGCGCCGCGTGCTGGCCGCCGACCGTCCGCTGCTGGCGGCGCTCGTCGTGTCGAGCCTGTTCTGGATGTTGGCCAGCATGGTCCCCGCGGCGGTGAACTCCCTGGGCATCATCGAGTTGTACGTTGGAGCCAAAAACACGAGTTACCTGCTGGCGGTCGTTAGCATCGGCATCGCTTTGGGCGGCGGCCTGGGCGGCATGGCCTCGGGCGACGAGGTCAACTTTCGCGTGCTGCGGATTGGCGCCGTTGGCATGCTCGTCTGCCTGGCGGTGCTCGCCGTGCCCACCTGGGGCGACACCCGCGATACGACGTTCGCCGATCTGGTGGCGGTTCCCGCCATGGGCGAAACGCGGCAATGGCTGGGCTACTACGGCAGCGGCGCCGTGCTCATCGCCTTGGGCGTGTTCACGGGCATGTTCGCCGTGCCGTTGCAAGTGTTCATGCAATCCCGGCCGCCGGACGAGTGCAAGGGCCGGATGATCGCCGCGATGAACCTGTGCAACTGGGTCGGCATCGTCTTGGCCGGATTGCTTTACTCGCTCCTGGCCACGGTTATCGAAGCCCGCGGCTGGCCCCGCAGCAGCATGTTCGCCTTCATCGCGGTGATGATGCTGCCGATCGCGCTGCTGTATCACCCCAAGAGCGAAGCCTTGCCGGCAGAGTAAAAGACCCGCAACGCAACCGGGATCGCGAGGCTCTGCCGAGCCTGTCCGGCGGTCGCGGGCGGAGTCTGGCGGGGTTCGACGGGGCTCGGTCGAATTGATCGATTCCCTCGTCTGGGCTGGATCATCGGTGGGGGGAAGTCCACAATGACCAGATGACGCAGCGGCACGGGGTCTTCCGCGATGGCGAGGTTGCCAGCGGCGAACTGGCTCCGACGCCGAGGGTTCTCACAAAGCAAATCGCACGACGACCATATCGGCGTCGTTTCAAGTCGGCAAGGAACTGCAAAGAGCCATGAACACTCGATCAATGCGTGGAATCATCCTGAGTCTGTTGCTGGTAGTGGCGGGGGCATCGCACTACTGCCAGTCCGCCGTGGCGGAGGAGCGTCTCTCCGACTACATCCGGCCGCTCGTCGGCACGCACGGCGAAGGCAATACGTACCCCGGGCCCTCGGCGCCGTTCGGGATGCTGCAACTGAGCCCGGACACCGAGCGCGATCTTTGGGAGACGGCGTCGGGCTACGAGTATTCCGACACGTCGATCATGGGCTTCTCGCTGACGCACCTCTCGGGGACGGGGATCCCCGACTTGGGCGATTTTCTCTTCATGCCGCAAATCGGCGAACCGAAACTGACGGCGGGAGCGAAAGACGATCCTGACGCGGGATATCGTTCGCGTTACTCGCACGATCAGGAGTCGGCTGCCGCGGGTTACTATCAAGTGAAGTTACTTGACAGCGGCATCAATGTGGAACTGACCGCCGGCGAGCGCGCCGGCATGATGCGGTTTACGTTTCCCGCCAGCGAGCAGGCCAGCATCATGACCGACCTGCAGCATTTTCTGCGCGGGAATCGCTTCAAGTTGATCTGGTCGCACGTCCGCGTCGAGGATCCCGCCACCGTCACGGGCTATCACCTGATCAACGGTTGGGGCAAGGAGCGTTATCTCTATTTCGCCGCTCGCTATTCGCGCCCGTTCGACAGCCACCGGATTATGAGCGATGGCAATGAGGTGCGTTACGACAGCTACAAGAACTATCGCTTCCGCAGTCGCAATGAAGCCGCGGGCACGAACCTGCAGTTCCTCGCTGAGTACAAGACCCACGCCGACGAGGTCATCACGGTCAAGGTGGCCGTGTCGGCGGTGAGCGCCGCCAACGCCTTGAAGAACCTCGATGCAGGAGCCCCGGGGTGGGATTTCGACGCCATGCGCGAGGCCACGCGCAAAGCGTGGGATGAAGAGTTGAGTCGCATTCAGATCGAAGGCGACGCGGCGGAGAAGGAGACCTTCTACACGGCCCTGTATCACTGCTTCTTGGCGCCGAACCTGTACGCCGACGTCACGGGCGAGTATCGCGGGCTCGATTCCAACATTCATCAGGCAGACGGTTTTCAGAATTACGCGGTGTTCTCGCTGTGGGATACGTATCGCGCGACCCATCCGCTGTTCGCCCTGATTCAGGCCGAGCGCGATGGCGATATGATTGAGTCGATGCTCGCCCACTTCGATCAGAGCGTGGACCACTTGTTGCCGATGTGGTCGCTGCAGGGGAACGAAACGTGGTGCATGATCGGCTATCACGCCGTGCCGGTCATCGTGGACGGCTACCTCAAGGGCGTCCGGCGCTTCGACGCGGAGCGTGCCTACGAGGCCGTCAAAACCACGGCCATGAATCCCGATTACGACGGCGTGGCGACGTATGACAAGCTGGGCTGGGTCCCCTGCGATCAGGAGAACGAATCCGTCTCCAAGACGCTGGAATACGCCTACGACGACTACTGCATCGCGCAGATGGCCAAGGCCTTGGGCAAGGACGACGATTACGCTTACTTCATGCGGCGGGCCAACAGCTACAAGAACCTGTTCGATCCGTCAGTCGGCCTGATGCGGGGCAAAGACGCCGAGGGCGACTGGCGCACGCCGTTTGACGCTCACGAGTACGTCCATCTGGGCGATTTCACCGAGGGGACCAGTTGGCAGTACACCTGGTATGTCCCCCAGGACGTGCCGGGTTTGATCGCGTTGATGGGCGGGAACGAAGCATTCTGCGAGAAGCTGGATTCCTTGTTCTCGTTTGGCGAAAACGACAGCGAAGGGCTCGACGACATCCAGGGACGAATCGGCGAGTATTGGCACGGCAACGAACCGAGCCACCACATCATTTACCTGTACTGCTACGCGGGGCAGCCCTGGAAGGCCCAGGAAACGCTGCGGCGCATTCTCAGGACGCAATACGGCAACCAGCCGCACTCGCTGACCGGCAACGACGACTGCGGCCAAATGTCGGCCTGGTATCTCTTCACCGCGCTGGGTTTCTATCCCGTGTGTCCCGGCAGCGACGAATACATCATCGGCAGTCCGGCGGTGAGCGAGGCCACGGTGCGGCTGTCCAACGGGAAGGAACTGACGATTACGGCTGAGAACCAGTCGGACGAAAACGTGTACGTGCAATCGGTTCGGGTCAACGGCAAGCCGTGGAATAGCGTCCATTTGCCGCACAAGGAGATCGCCAACGGCGGCACGATCGAATTCACCATGGGGCCAACCCCCAACAAGGCGTGGGGCGTTGCCAAGAAGAACGCGAGCTAAGTCCCGGCCGGCCTAGTCGAGGGGTTGCCTCGACCAGATGCAGGCGGGCGATGCGGTTGGCGTGACGGACTCGCGACCTCAATGGGCCGATGCACTGGCTGGCAGACCGCTTGTGTTGAAAAACGGGACAGGCACGCTCCCCAAAATAGGAATTCTTGGCGTCGGCGGCGACGCTCCGCGAGCCAGTCCCGTTTTTCGACAAGCCGGCTACTCGTCCCAGGTCGCGTCGGCGTCGTCGCTCTCGTCGACGCCCCAGTCTTCGTCGTCATCCTCGTCGTAGCCCACGTCGACGAAGCCGCCGCAATGGCGGCAGACTTCCACGGCGCCGATTTGCTCGACGGGAAAGCTGAGCGTTCGCGAGCAGTCCTCGCACGTGACGTCGATCATGTTGTCGTCGCCGTCGGCCTTGGGCCTCGATTCTCTCGATTTGCGCTCGGCTTGTTGCTCGACAAACTGTTCTAGCACCGGCCGGGCGCGCTCAATGTCGGCTCGTTCAATCCAGACCTGTGACTTATGAACTTGCGGCAGCAAGCCGAACGCCCACCACGAGCCAACTTGCGAGACGTCCTCCACGACATGGGCGTCGATGTCCGCGGCCAGCAGCGCCTCGCGCACGACGGCGCACTCGATGTTGTCCAATCCGTTGAACACGGCCACGGGGTCGCTTAGCGCCATGGGAAGCTCCTGCGAGCGTACGTTGCCGGGCAGTCGATCAACGGAGGGCGAGGTTCTGCCGAGCGACGGCGGACTGGCTCGGCAGAGCCTCGCCCTTCCGTGGGATTTGCCTGGATGGCGGCGGTTCAATTCGCCGGCGGCACGAGTTTGGGCGGCGTTCCGGCGAGGTGAGTGTCCTTGAAGCCGAGGTCCAGCAGATCGGCCACGGCCGCGTCGGCGTCAAACTCCGCTTCGTCGACGGCCACCACCGCGGTCTTGGTCTCCAGATCGACCTGCACGTCTTTCACACCGGGGCGAGCGGCGAGCGATTTGCGGACCGCCGGCACGCACGACGTTTCGCACATCATGTCCGGCACGCTGAACTCGACGGTCGGCAGACCCGCGACGTTGAACGCCGCCGGTGCGGCCTCCGTGGCCGTCGTCTTGTCAGCGGAGGGAGCGTCCGTGCAACCGAGGGTGACCGCCACGATCAACGCGGCGCCGAGGGATTGAACTGCTCTTGTCATTTCTTTTGCCTCGTATCGTGTTGGAGCGTGGCGACCGCACCGCATTGGCTCGGCAGAGCCTCGCACTCCCGGCCTGCCGGGGATTTGTCAATCCGCGCTCAACCGCGTTGTTCGGCGGTCTCTACGGGGGCGTCGAGTTGAACCAACTCGCCCGCGTCGGCCATCTCGCGGATGTCTTGGGTGATCTTCATCGAGCAATACTTCGGTCCGCACATGCTGCAGAAGTGGGCGCTCTTGAACGTGTCCTGCGGCAGCGTTTCGTCGTGGTAGCGCTGGGCCGTTTCCGGGTCGAGCGACAGGCGGAATTGTTCGGCCCAGTCAAACTCGAACCGCGCCTTGGAAAGCGCGTCGTCGCGATCGCGGACGCCCTTGCGTTTGCGGGCGATGTCGGCCGCGTGGGCGGCGATCTTGTAGGCGATCATCCCCTGTTTCACGTCCTCGCGTTCGGGCAAGCCGAGGTGTTCTTTGGGCGTGACGTAGCACAGCATCGCCGCGCCGGCCCAGCCGGCGAGCGCCGCGCCGATGCAGCTGGTGATATGGTCGTAGCCGGGGGCAAAGTCGGTGACCAGCGGCCCCAGCACGTAGAACGGCGCGCCGTCGCAGACCTCGATCTGCCGCTCGACGTTCATCGCGACTTCGTCCATGGGGATGTGGCCCGGGCCTTCGACCATCACTTGCGTGCCGCGGTCCCAGCCGCGCTTGGTCAGTTCGCCCAGCACGTCGAGTTCCGCGAATTGGGCGGCGTCGCTCGCATCGGCCAGCGAGCCGGGCCGCAGGCCGTCGCCCAGCGACCAGGTGACGTCGTACTGCCGCATGATGTCGCACAGATCGTCGAAGTGATCGTACAGCGGGTTCTGTTTGCGGTGGGCCATCATCCACTTGGCGATCAGCGAGCCGCCGCGGCTGACGATGCCGGTCACGCGGTTGGTCGTCAGGTGCAAGTGCTCGTACCGCACGCCGCAGTGGATCGTCATGTAGTCGACGCCCTGCTTCGCCTGATGCTCGACCATGTCGAGAAAATGTTGCGGACGCATCTCCTCGATGTCGCCCCCTAACTCCTCAAGCATTTGGTAGATTGGCACGGTTCCGATGGGGACCGGCGAAGCGTCGATGATCGCCTTGCGGATACCGTCGATGTCTTTGCCAGTCGACAGGTCCATGACCGTATCGGCGCCCCAGC